>JBEKVF010000008.1:0-15415 GCA_049514295.1 Acidimicrobiales bacterium | reverse complement strand
GCGAGATCCTGGGGGCCGGAGGACCTTCGCTCCCGCTCGACACCCTGCCCTTCTTCCCCCGCTACACGGCCGCCGGGCACCGGGCCCAGGGCTGGTCGGTCGACATCGCGGGGAGGCGCGTCCTGGTCTTCGGTGGTCGCTGCCACCTGTACGAGGGCGTGCAGCCCGAGGAGGCCGTCCATCCCCTGCGCACCGGTGTCGCCGCCGGCTGCGGCACCGTCATCCTGACCGCCGCCGTCGGGGGCATACGCCCCGACCTGGCCGCCGGGTCGATCATGGTCGTGGAGGACCAGCTCAACCTCACCGGGTGCAGCCCGCTGAGCGGTCCCGACTTCGTCGACATGGCCGACGCCTACTCGCCCTCGCTGCGCCGGCTGGCCCTGGCCACGCCCGGACCTGCGGCCCCCGGGCTCTCCCCCCGGCCCGGCGTCTACGCCCAGGTGCTCGGGCCCCAGTTCGAGACACCCGCCGAAGTTGCCATGCTGCGCACCGCGGGGGCGGACGTGGTGGGCATGTCGATGGCACTCGAGACGATCGCCGCCCGGCGGGCCGGGGCCGAGGTCCTGGGCCTGGCCGTGGTCACCAACGCGGCCGCCTCCGCCGCCGTCAGCACCGAGATCGCCGGCATCGGGGCCGTGGGCGACGCCGCCGCCCCCACCGTCGCCGAGATCGTCCGCCACGTCGTAGTGTCACTCCCGTGACCACCGCACCGACCGGCGTCGACCATGTGGCGATCAACGTCCCCGACGTCCCGGGGGGCATCGCGTTCTACACCGAGAAGATGGGGCTCATCCAGAATTTCACCCGGCCCGACTTCGGTTTCGCCGGGGCCTGGCTCGACACCGCCAACGGGCAGCAGGTGCACCTCATCGAGCTGCCGGCGCCCCCCAACGTGGGCCAGCACTTCGCCCTCGTGTACGACGACCTCGACGTGGTCGTGCCCGAGCTCCGTGGCCGGGGCCTCGAGGTGACGGACCCCGTCCCGGTGGGTGAGACCGGCCGCCGGCAGGCCTTCACCAGCGACCCGTGGGGCAACGGGATCGAGCTGCACCAGCGCCCGCAGACGTAGACGCCGGCTCCGGAACGGTCAGCTGTCAAAGCGCTGCTTGTGGCGCAGGAGGATGACGGAGTGGGCCGTCAGATTCACCACCGGGCCCGGGGCCCGTCGGGTCCCATGTGGCCTGGCCGTGTTCAGGACCTCCTCCCAGAACCCGGGCCACTCGACCCAGGGCAGCATGAAAGACCGGGAGCGGTTGCCACCGTTGAGGAGGAGGAGGACGGTGTCCCCGTGCACCGGCCGCCCCCTCTGATCGACTTCGTCGGTGGCCCGACCCGACAGGAGCATCCCGATGGACCTGAGCTCGCCGTCGGACCATTCAGCCTCGGTCATCTCGGCACCGTCGGACCGGATCCAGGTGACGTCCCGGGTGCCGCCAGGGGTGAACGGGAGGCCAGTGAAGAAGTTCCGGTGGCGCAGGACCGGGTTGTTGTGCAAGATCCCGACCAGCTTCCGCGTGTAGGCCAGGAAGTCGCTCGCCGCGTCGTCGAGATCCCAGTTGAGCCAGGAGACCTCGTTGTCCTGGCAGTAGGCGTTGTTGTTGCCCTGCTGGGTTCGGCCGATCTCGTCACCGCCAAGAAGCATTCGCACCCCCTGGGAGAAGAAGAGGGTGGCCAGCATGTTGCGCTTTATCCGATCGCGCAGCCGCGTGATGCGATGCGAGTCGGTGAGGCCCTCGACGCCCCAGTTCCAGCTGTAGTTCTCGGCCTGCCCGTCCTGACCGCCCTCTCCGTTCGCCTCGTTGTGCCGCTCCCGGAAGCTCACCAGGTCGGTCATGGTGAAGCCGTCGTGGCACGTCACGAAGTTCACGCTGGCGTAGTTGCGCCGACCACTCGGAGCGTAAATGTCGCTCGAGCCCGTGAGTCGAGAGGCGAGTTCGGGGACCATGCCGCCTTCACCCCGCCAGAACCGGCGGACGCAGTCCCGGAACGCCCCGTTCCACTCGGCCCAGCCCGGCGGGAATCGGCCCAGCTGGTAGCCCCCCGGGCCGACGTCCCAGGGCTCGGCGATCAGCTTGACCTGGGAGAGGACGGGGTCCTGCAGGATCACCTCGAAGAAGGCGCTGTGCCGACCGTCTTCGAGTCCTCGCAGCAGCACCGGGGCCAGGTCGAAGCGGAACCCGTCCACATGCATGTCCGTCACCCAGTAGCGGAGACTGTCCATGATGAGCGCGATGGTCCGGGCATGGACGATGTTGAGGCTGTTACCCGTTCCGGTGTAGTCCACGTAGAACCGTTTGTCATCGGGCTGGAGCCGGTAGTACACGGAGTTGTCGATGCCCCGCAGCGACAAGGTCGGGCCGAGATGGTTTCCCTCGGCGGTGTGGTTGTAGACCACGTCGAGCAGGACCTCGAGGCCGGCCCGGTGGAGTGCCTTCACCATGGACTTGAACTCATTCACCTGCTCGCCGTGGCCCTTTGACGCATAGCTCACATGCGGCGCGAAGAAGGCCAGGGTGTTGTAGCCCCAGTAGTTGGTCAGGCCCTGCTCGACCAGGTGACGATCGGCGACGAATTCGTGGACCGGCATCAGCTCGACCGCTGTGATCCCGAGGCCGAGGAAGTGGTCGATCATGGCGTCCGTCGACAGACCCAGGTACGTGCCCCGGATGTGTTCGGGCACCCCCGGATGCGTCATCGTCATGCCCCGGACGTGGCCCTCGTAAATGACCGTGCGGTTCCAGGGAGTTCGCGGCGCGCGGTCGTCCCCCCACGTGAACGCCTGGTCGACCAGCACCGACTTCGGCATCCACCTCGCCGAGTCCCGCGGGTCGGGCATGTGGCCGTCGTCCACGTTGGCGGGACTGTGCCCGAAGATCTCGTCGCTCCAGCGGATGGGCCCGCTCACCGCCTTGGCGTAGGGGTCGATGAGGAGTTTGGCGCGGTTGAAGCGGTGTCCCATCGCAGGGTCCCAGGGCCCGTCGACCCGGTAGCCGTAGAAGGTGCCGGGCCGGGCGTCGGGCAGATAGCAGCACCAGACCCAGTCGGTGGCCGGCGGCATCATGACGCTGAACGTCGGGATGACGTCTTCGGCGTGCTCGAAGATGCAGAGCTGCACGTCGGTCGCATGCCGCGAGAACAGGGCGAAGTTGACTCCCTCGCCGTCCCAGTTGGCACCAAGCGGGTGCGGCGTCCCGGGCCAGACGCGCATCGTCACGATGCGCCTGCAGTCTCGCGCCGGAGGAAAACCACCGCCAACGGTGGCGCGGTCACACTCAGGCAGTGGGGCTTGCCGTGGCAGGGAACGGGGACGGACTCAACGCCGTCCGGGTTCCCGATGCCGCTCCCCCCGTAGGCCCCGGCGTCGCTATTGAGGATCTCCCGCCACAGTCCGGCGTCGCGAACCCCGACCATCAGGTGATGACGCGGCACCGGGGTGAAGTTGCAAACCACAAGGATTGACTCCTCCCCGGCGGAGCGTCGCAGGAAGCCCAACGTCGACTCGCTGGCGTCGCCCACTTCGACCCATTCAAAGCCTGATGGGTCGCAGTCGAGCTCGTGGAGGGCGGGCTCTTCCCGGTACCGATGGTTCAGGTCGGTGACCCAGCGCAGGAGCCCGGAATGACGC
The DNA here is from genome assembly GCA_049514295.1 of Acidimicrobiales bacterium. Lineage (GTDB taxonomy): Bacteria > Actinomycetota > Acidimicrobiia > Acidimicrobiales > RAAP-2 > Bog-473. Next base: position 11,790 of record JBEKVF010000008.1, on the reverse strand, counting down.
GCATGGTCGAGGAGGTGCCATTCGAGACAACGCTCGTGGCTCCACTCCTGCCACTGGCCGAGCTCATCGCCCATGAAAAGCAGCTTCTTGCCGGGCTGGGCGTACTGATAGCCGTACAGGAGCCGTAGGTTGGCGAACTTCTGCCAGTCGTCGCCGGGCATGGCGCCGAGCAGGGAACCCTTGCCGTGGACGACCTCGTCATGGGAGAGCGGCAGGATGTAGTTCTCCGTGAAGGCGTACAAGCCGCGAAAGGTGATCTGGTCGTGGTGGTAGCGGCGGTGGACGGGGTCACGCCGCAGGTACTCCAAGGTGTCGTGCATCCACCCCATGTCCCACTTGTAGCCGAAGCCGAGCCCACCGACGTCGGTGGGTCGGGAAACCCCGGGCCAGGCCGTCGACTCCTCGGCGACGGTCTGGACGTCGGGATGGGCGCCATAGACCCCGACGTTCAGCTGGCGCAGGAACTCGATGGCATCGAGGTTTTCCCGACCCCCGTGCCGGTTGGGAACCCACTCCCCCGGCCCACGTGAGTAGTCGAGGTAGAGCATCGATGCCACCGCATCGACCCGGAGCCCGTCGGCGTGGTAGGTCGACAGCCAGTGCTCGGCCGAGGAGAGGAGGAAGCTTCGGACCTCGTTGCGACCGTAATTGAAGATGTAGCTGGTCCAGTCGGGATGGAAGCCCTGCCGGGGATCAGCGTGCTCGTACAGGTGGGTTCCGTCGAACTCGCCCAGGGCGAAGGCGTCGGTGGGGAAATGAGAGGGCACCCAGTCGAGGAGGATCCCGATACCGGCCTGGTGGAGCTGGTCGATCAGCGCCATGAGGCCCTGGGGGGTCCCGTAGCGGGCGGTGGGCGCGAAGTAGCCGGTGGTCTGGTAGCCCCAGCTCCCGTAGAAGGGGTGCTCCATCACGGGGAGGAACTCCACGTGGGTGAAACCGGTCCGGAGTACGTGATCGATGATGAGGGGGGCCAGCTCCTCGTAGCTCAGGAACGCGGTGGGGTCGTCGGACGGCCGCCGCCACGAACCGAGATGGACCTCGTAGATGGAGACGGGAGCATCGCGCGCCCCCCGTCGGTCCCGGGTAGCCATCCACTCCCCGTCGCCCCAGTCGTAACCCAGGTCCCAGACGACCGATCCGGTCCGGGGGGGGCACTCGGCGGCGAAAGCGTACGGATCGGCCTTCTCGAGGACAGCTCCGCCGGGGGTGGTGACGGCGTACTTGTAGACGTGGCCCGGGGTGGCGTCCGGAATCACGCCCGCCCAGATGCCCGACGAGGCCAAGGGGTCGAGGGGGTGTGCGGCACGATCCCATCGGTTGAAGTCCCCGACGACGCCGACGGAGCGGGCGCTCGGGGCCCACACCGCGAACGCGGTCCCTGCCGAACCCAGGAAGTGGGCGCCGAGTTTGTCGGCGAGCCCCCGATGGGTCCCCTCGCTGAAGAGATAGATGTCGGTGTCGGATAGCTCCCACGCTGCGCCGGCGGCCGGTTGGGGTGCGGGTTGCCGCTGCGTAGGAGTCACCCGCCGACTTCCGTCCATGGCGCCATCATGCACTCCGGGGGCCGGGTGCTGGTCCGGTGCCCTCGCCGCGGATGTCCACGCCCTGCCGGCGGGCGGCCTCCACGAGCCGGAGCATGGTGGCGGCCCACTGGTTCGGGACGGCGATGTCCCCGGGCCAGTGCCGGCGCCAGCGCCGCCGGAAATTTCCCTCTGCCGCCCCGCTGCCGGGGCGATTCTGCGGCTCGCGCTCCAGCCAGAGATCTTCGAGGTCGACCAGCACGAGCTGGGCCGGGCCGCGGGCAAGGTGCAGCAGCAGCGCCCGCAGGGCGGCGCGGGTCGACACCGGGCGGCCAACTGTCGCCGTGACGGCGGCCCGCAGGGAGGTCCGCTCTGCCCTCTGGACCTTGGCGGCCCGGGGGTCGAGCGCCCCCCGGCGCAGCCGGTCATCGACGTCGAGACCGGCCCACCACGACGCGAAGGAGGGGAGATCGTGGGTGGCGATCGACGCCAGCGAGTCCTGCGGCGGGTCGGGGAAGGGTTCCTCGGGGGTGGCGGTGAACTCATGGACGTGGGAACGGAGCATCCCGTCGCGCCGCATGGCAGCTCGGACGGACGCGCCGACCGTGCCGAGGTCCTCTCCCACCACGGCCACGCCGGCCCGGGCGGCCTCGAGCACGGAGAGGGCCCGCAGTTCGTCCGACCGGTAGCGGACGTAGGCACCGTCGGCGGGTGCCATGCCTGCGGGGACCCACCACAGCCGGTGCAGTCCCATCACGTGGTCGATGCGGACGGCGGCGGCGTGCCTGAGCGCGTGGCGGAGGATGGCGATCGGGTAGCGGTAACCGTCCTGGCGGATCCGCTCGGGGTGGAGCGGGTTGATGCCCCACTCCTGGCCGGCAGGTTGGAAGTCGTCAGGGGGTGCTCCGACGGTGGCGCCCGTGGCGAACTCCCCGGGATAGAACCAGGGGTCGAAGCCCTCGGGATGTACCCCTACAGGGAGGTCCAGATAGAGCCCGCCTCGGGCGGCCGCCTCGGCCAACTGGCTGGCGGCGGCCCACTGGGCGTAGCGGTGGTACCGCACCCTGCGCTCATCGAGCGAACCGGCCGGAATCCGTCCCGGCCGAGCCCCCCTCCACTGGGTCCACGGTCGACCGAGGGTCTCGGTGGCGGCGCGGAAGCGGGCGTACGCCTCCACCTCGGGCCGCTCGGCCAGGAATTCCTCCAGGGCGCCGCGGCGGGTGGACGAGGATGCGGCCAGGGCGTCGGCGAGCAGCTCGAGGACCTCTCGCTTCGCCGCCAGCGTGGCGGGAGGATCGGACAGGGGGGCGGCCCGCAGGCGGGCCAATCGTTGGCGGAAGCCGGTCGAGGCGAGCAACCGACGTGCCTCGGGGCACAGCTCGAGCTCGGGGAGACGCTCGACCTCGACGTAGAGCTCGTTCCATGCCAGCCGGCTGGCCGGCCGGTAGGGGCTGGGCTCCACCACCGGCCCGTCGAGGAAGGAGGCGAAGAGGGGCAGCGTGCCGACGAAGCTGCCCCCGAGCCCGCCGACCCAACCCGCCAGCTCCGCCAGCTCCGAGTAGCTCGCCACTCCCCAGTCGGACTCTGTCCGCACGGCGTAGAGGGGAGCGAAGACGCCCCAGCCCCGGTCGGGACTCGGGCAGCGGCGCGGGGCGGAGATCACCAGTGCCGACGCGGTGAGGCCTGGGCCCTCCACCTCCAGACGGTGGTAGCCCGGGGAGGCGGCGAGCGGGGCGGCGAGTCGGAATCGATGCCGGAGGACCGAGGTCCCGTCGATCCGCCGGGCGGCGGCCGGGCCTGTCAGGAGGGACCGCAGGGGACGGTGTTCGACTGGGCCGTCCTCGTGGCAGACGGTGACCCGGACCCGGCCCGGGTCGACGGCCGCCGGGAGGGTGAGCACGTGCACGTTGGCCGCGCCCTGACGGCGCACCAGGACCGGTTCGAGCACGCGGTACTTGGCCGCGTCGGCGGCCAGCAGTTCGGGCGCCTGCTGGAGACCGCCGATGGGGACGCCGAGGGCGGCGAGCACGCCGACGAGGGACTCGTCGCCGATCACCCCCCGTCGCCGATCCTGGGTCTCGAACACAGCCTGCACCCCGTGCTGTCGAGCCAGCGCGCGCAAGGCTCGGCGCGCCCGGCGCAAGGAGTCTGGCTCGGGTGGCATGCAGTCAACCCGCAAGCCGCTCGAGATGGAAGATGTGGGCCGGCATGGTCGCCGGGTCGAGCCGGATGTAATTGGCCTGCCCGGTCCACTGGTAGCGGTTCCCGCTGAGGAGATCGTGGAGGGAGAAGGGCTCGGCCGGATCGAGTCCGAGCGTCGCCAAGTTGATGAAGACGGTACCGGCCTGGATGGACCCCGGATCGAGGTTGACGGCGACCAGCACGGCATCGTCCCAATCCTCCGCGTCGGGGGTGGAGCAGGCCGTCTTGGAGTAGACGATGAGGCGGTCGTTGTCGACTCCGTGGAACTGCAGCGTGCGGTCCTGTTGGAGGGCGGGATGGCCCGTGCGGATGGCATTCACCCGTGCCACGAAGTCAGCCAGGCTGTCGGGCCTGTCGAGGTCCCAGTATCGGACCTCGTACTTCTCCGAGTCGAGGTACTCCTCCGAGCCCGGCTCCCGGGCCTCGCGCACCATCAGCTCGAACGCAGGCCCGTAAATCCCGTAGCTCGCCGCCAGTGTCGCCGCGAGCACCAGCCGTGCCTTGAAGGTCGGGCGGCCGCCCCGCTGGAGCTCCTCGTGGAGGATGTCGGGGGTGTTGGGCCAGAAGTTGGGCCGGAGGAAGTCGGCCACCGGGGCACGGGTCAGCTCGGTCAGGTAATCCTCGAGCTCCCGTGCCGTGTTCCGCCACGTGAAGTACGTGTAGGACTGCGAGAAGCCCACCTTGGCCAGGTGCTCCATCACCCGGGGCCGGGTGAAGGCCTCGGCGAGCATGATGACGTCGGGGTGATCGGCCCGCACGACGGCGATGAGCCACTCCCAGAAGCGCATCGGCTTGGTGTGGGGGTTGTCGACGCGGAAGATCCGGACGCCGTGGCCGATCCAGAACTCGACCACCTCGCGCAGTGCCTCCCAGAGCTGCCGCCAGTCGGCTGTCTCGAAGTCGAGCGGGTAGACGTCCTCGTAGCGCTTCGGAGGGTTCTCGGCCGTCCGGACGCTGCCGTCGGGGAGCCGGCGGAACCAGTCGGGATGCTCGGCCACCCATGGATGGTCAGGTGAGCACTGGAAGGTCAGGTCGAGCGCGATCTCAATGCCCGCGGCGCCCGCGGCGGCCACCAGCCGGTCGAAGTCCGCCATCGTGCCCAGGTCGGGATGGACTGCGGTGTGACCCCCGGCTGCCCCGCCGATCGACCACGGGCTGCCCGGGTCGTCCGGGCCCGCCACGCGGGCACCGTTCGGCCCCTTGCGCGCAGTCATGCCGATCGGGTGGATGGGAGGAAGGTAGAGGACGTCGAAACCGAGCCGGCTGATGTACGGCAATCGCGCCTGCACGTCGGCCAGGGTGCCGGCGCGGGTCGGATCGGGGGAGGCCGAACGGGGGAAGAGCTCGTACCACGTGCTGAAGCGGGCCCGGGCCCGTTCCACCTCGACGTCGTAGGTCTCCGAGGCGGCAGTCGGGTCCGGGTCCGGGTAGTGGGACATCAGCTCGGCCAGCTCCGCGCCGATCGCCAGCTCGAAGCCGTCAGCCCGCTCGAGCTGGTCGGCCAACACGCCGAGCCGTCGATAGTGGGCGCCCTCGGCTCGTGCCGCAGCCCGACGGACCAATTCAGCGCCGACGAGGAGCTCGAGGGAGAGCGACGGGCCCGAGTCCGCTCTAGCCACGAGGTTCCTACGCCAGCTGGTGAAGGCGTCGACCGTGGCCACGATGCGGAAGCAGTAGCAGCCGGGCCGCGGCACCGGAAACTCGCCCCGCCAATGGTCGTTGTCGACCGGCTCCAGGGGAGCGGTCTGCCACTCGGTCTCGTCCTCGTGGCGGAAGCGAACCTCGGCTCGCAGGTCATCGGGCCCGTCGGCGAAGATGTCAGCCTCGACGGCGACCGGTTGGCCGACCGACGCCTTGGCGGGGTAGCGGCCGCAGTCGACCACGGGCCGCACCGAAGTGATGACGGGGCGCGCCCGGCCGAAGGCCTCGGGGAGGGATTGAGCAGGCCTATTCATCGGGGACATGGGTGAGCTGGTAAGCACGGCCGCCGTACTCGCCCACCATGCGCTGCGTGGTGAAGAACGAGCCGTTCAAGGCCATGGAGTAGCGGCAGACGGCGGCGAACGCATCCGGGCGCCGGTAGTACAGCGGTGCCACCACATCGGCCAGCACGCGGTGGAGCTCGGTCGCGTCGGCCCCGTCGGTCTCGGGGTCGCCAATGGGCACGTCCCCCCCGGCACCGAGATCGGCGCCGACGGCCCAGCCGGTCACGCCCTCGACGTGCCCCTCGATCCACCAACCGTCGAGGATGCTGATGCTGGGGACCCCGTTGAGCGCGGCCTTCATCCCGCTCGTGCCCGACGCCTCGTGGGGAGCCACCGGGTTGTTCACCCAGACATCCACCCCGGCCACGAGGAGGGCGGCCAGGCTCATCCCGTAGTCCTCGAGGTAGACGACGGTGACGTCCCCGGCGAGCCCCTTCGCGGCGGCGTTGACGCTCTCGATTAGGGCCTTGCCGAGCAGGTCGCGGGGGTGGGCCTTACCGCTGTAGACGACCTGGAGCGGGCCGACACGATCGACGATCGCGCGCAGGGCGTCGGGTCGGGAGAGCAGCAGATCGTTGCGCTTGTAGGGCGTGGCCCTCCTGGCCACGCCTAAGGTGAGCGCGGCCGGGTCGAGCCTCACCGATCGGCGGCGGGTCACTTCCTCGAAAAGCGCCTGCTTCGCCTCGGTGTGCGCAGCCTGCACCTCCCCCACCGGGATGCCCGTCGCGTAGCGGAGCATGGTGTTGTCCTCGCGCCAGCGGGGCAGGTGCCGGTCGAAGAGGAGCGCCGTACTGGGGGCCACCCAGGTGGGCACGTGCACCCCATTGGTGATGGCCTCGATCCGATAGCGCGGGAACATGGCCCGGGCAACCTCTGCGTGGCGTTGCGCCACCGCGTTGATGAAGCGCGAGAAGAACATCCCGAGGACGGTCATGTTGAGGGTTCCGTCCTCGAGCGATCCGATGGCGCGCAACCCCTCGGCCAGCTCCGACCCCAGGATCGCCGCCACGACCTCGGGGCTGAACCGGTCATGGCCGGCCGGCACCGGCGTGTGCGTGGTGAACACGCACCGCTCACGGACCGCAGCGACGTCGTCAGCTGACGCGTCGGCCACCGTCCCCACCCGGTCGGAGAGGAGGGCGACGGGCACCAGGGAGGCATGGCCCTCGTTGAGGTGGTACGTCGCGATCTCCTCGTACCCGAGCCGGGCGAGCATGCGGGGTCCGGCCAGGCCGAGAACCGCCTCCTGAGAGAGACGTACCGGCGGGTCTCCCGCATAGAGCTGGTCGGTGATGGCCCGGTCGGCGGGGTCGTTCTCCTCGAGCCTGGTGTCAAGGAAGTAGACGGGCACGCTGGACCCGCCCCCGCCACGGACCACCCGTCGCCACACCGCGACCAGGACGTTCCGGCCCCCGATGACGACCTCGACGCGTGCGTCGAGTTGTTCGAGGTGATCGGCGGGCCTCCAGTGCACGGCGTGCTCGACCTGCCGGCCGGCCTCGTCGATCTGTTGGCGGAAAAAGCCGAGGTGGTACAGCAGGGTGACACCGATGGCGGGAATTCCCGCGTCGGCGGCAGCCCGCAGATGGTCCCCCGCCAACACGCCAAGGCCGCCACTGAACGTGGGAACGTCGTCGCCCAAGGCGATCTCCATGGAGAAGTACGCGACCGTCGAGGTGGACACCAATCCGAGTCTGACGCATTCGCGACCGAAGTCGCACCCCGGGGATGTCGGTCCCCCGCTCACCGAGGGCTGCGTCAGCGAACGGCCCGCTCCGCGTCCGGATCCGGTGGGCGGGTCAGCTCCCCGATCGCCTGTTGGTAGACGAGCACCGCGGTCACCCGGCGGTCGACCCGCTTGGAGTCCGGCACGCGGAGCTTGCGGAAGATGCCGGTGACGTGCTTCTCGACTCCTTTCTCCGACACGGACAGGTGCCGGGCGATCTGGTTGTTGGCATACCCGTTCGCCATCTCGGCCAGCACGTTGAACTCCCGTGACGAGAGCTCGTCCAGCGCCGAGGGTGCCCGCCGTCGCACCAACGCGTTGACGATGAAGGGATCGAGCACCGTCTCGCCCGCATGGGCGCCGCGGATGGCGGTGACCACCGTCTCGAGGTCACCGATACGATCGTCGAGCAGGTACCCGGTGTGAGCGGCCCCGCAGCGCAGGAGCTCGAGCGCGTAGCCGTCGCCGGCTTCGGCAATCACCACGACCCCGATGTCAGGGTGCTCGGCACGCAGTCTCTTGGCGGCGGACAAGGACGCCTCGGCGGCGACCCTGGGGGTGCGGATGCCGACGATGAGCACGTCGGCGCGGTACTGGCGGATTGCGTCGATGGTCTCGGGATGGCTGTTCACCCGGGCAACCACCTCGATGCTCTCGACTCCTCGGAGCAGACAGGCCAGCCCCTCTCGAGTCAGGAAGTTGTCGCTCGCCACGACGGTTCGTAGCACGGCGGGGGTGTCGGGCATTCCAGGCCTCCGGGGTCGGTCGGCAGGACACAGTGCTCTCCCGACGGCCGACATCATGGTGCATGCGACCGGACCGGGCTGAGCACCCAACCCGGAGGGCGCCGGGCTGATCGCTAAATGGGGCGCACCCTCGGGATCTGAGGGTGCGCCCCATTTAGCGCGTCGCGCAGCGGAATTATGCTCGGATTGTGTGCTGGAACGTCGGGCCATGGAGAAACCGAGAAATGTCGGCCGTGAAGGCCGAGACCGTCGACGTTGCGTTCAGCCTGCCCGCTGATGTCCAAGCCGATACGGTGGCGCTGTGCGGGGAGTTCAACGAATGGTCACCGGAGGCGGTGAGGCTCGAGCGCGGCGGCGACGGCACGTGGCTGGCCACTGTGGCCCTCGAGCCCGGGCGCTCATATCGCTACCGATACCTTCTCGACGGCAAAGACTGGGAGAATGGGTGGGAGGCCGAGTGTTACGTCCCCAACCCATACGGCAGTGACGACTCCGTGGTCGTGGTGTGAGCTGCCCGCTCTGCTCGATACGTGCGGACTGAGCACCTTGTGAGCCGACGCACCCGACTCGGGTCGCGGTGAAGGTCGCCCTGCTGAGCAGGGAGTACCCACCTGACATCTATGGAGGTGCCGGAGTACACGTCGAGCGCCTGGCCGCTCACCTGGCCCACCTGATCGACCTCGAGGTCCATTGCTTCGGAAATGATCGTCTGGCGCCGCCCGAGTACAAGGTCGTCGCACACCAACCGTGGGACCAGCTCCAGGGCGAGGATCGCCGCCTCACGGTGCTGCGGACGATGTCCACCGACCTGGCCATGACGGCCGGGCTGCGCGGCGTTGACGTCGTCCACAGCCACACCTGGTACACCAACCTGGCGGGCCATCTGACCAAGCTGCTCCACGATGCGCCGCACGTGATGACCGTCCACAGCCTCGAGCCCAAGCGGCCCTGGAAGGCGCAACAGCTCGGGAACGGCTACCGCCTTTCGAGCTTCTGCGAGAAAACGGGCATCGAATCGGCCGATGCGATCATCGCCGCCTCGAGCGCCAGCGCCGGGGACATCACCTCCTGCTACCCCGACGTCGATCCATCCCGCATCACCGTGCTCCACCACGCCGTCGACACCGATGACTGGCGGCGCGATTCCCGCACCGACGTGCTCGGGTCCTACGGCATCGATCACGACCAGCCCATCGTGCTGTTCGTCGGGCGCATCACGCACCAGAAGGGCATCACCCACCTGCTCCGTGCCGCCCGCCACCTCGACCCGGCGGTCCAGCTCGTGTTGCGGGCTGGTCCGGCAGACACACCCGAGTTGGGGCGCCAGGTGGGTGGGCAGATCAGGGAGCTGGCGACCGAGAGAACCGGGGTCTGCTGGATCCAAGAGGCCCTCGACCACCGGCAGCTGAGCCAGCTGTTGAGCCACTCGACCGTCAGCTGCTGCCCGTCCGTCTACGAACCCTTCGGATTGGTCAACCTAGAAGCCATGGCGTGCGAGACCCCGGTGGTCGCATCCGCGGTGGGCGGCATACCGGAGATCGTCGAGGACGGCGTCACCGGCACCCTGGTGCCCTTCGAGCCCGTGAGCCCGACCGAGAGCGACCCGGCCGACCCGGAGCGGTTCGCCCGCGACCTGGCCGACGCCATCACCGCGCTCGTCGACGACCCTCAGCGGGCGCGCCAGATGGGGAAAGCCGGGCGGCGCCGCGTCGTCGAGCACTTCAGCTGGCCGGTGACGGCCCGCCGAGTCGTCGAGATCTATCGCCGGCTAGCGTCGACGCCGAGCTGACTGCAGCCTGCGGTGGCGGCGCTCGCGACGGGGCGGTCTCGCTAGCCCGAGATGATGCTGATGTGCTTGCGCCCGCGGCGCTCGCCGAACTTCACCGTACCGTCGGCCGTGGCGAACAGCGTGTCATCGCCGCCGCGGCCCACGTTGGCGCCGGGGTAGAACTTGGTGCCTCGCTGGCGCACCAGGATGGAGCCGGCGGTCACCGTGGTGCCGTCGAACTCCTTGACCCCCAGGCGCTGCGCCGCCGAGTCGCGGCCGTTGCGGGTGGACCCGCCACCCTTGGTCTTCGACATGTCGGACTCCTCGGACTCCCCCGGCCTCAGCCGGCCGCCGTGATGGCGGTGATCTCCAGCGTGGCGTAGTGCTGGCGGTGGCCCCACCGGCGGCGCTGGTTGGACTTGGACTTGTAGGTCATGGCGTTGATCTTGGGGCCCAGCTCCGAGCCCACGACCTTGGCCGTGACGGAGGCACCCGCCAGCTGCTCGGGCGTGGCCAGCACGGTCCCGCCGTCGACCACCAGGACGGGCTCCAGGGACACCTCGGCGCCGATCGGCTGGCCGAGCAGTTCCACTCGGACGCGCTGGCCCTCGGCGACCCGCTCCTGCTTTCCTCCGGACCTGATGACGGCATACATAAGAGGGAGATCCTAGCGCAGGACGGAATCGTCGAGGGTCACGCCCCTGCCACCGCAGACGGCGCACTCGGTCGAGAGGGTCTCGAGCAGGCCTTCCGAGACCCGCTTGCGGGTCATCTCGACCAGCCCCAGCTCGGAGATGTCGAAGACCTGCGTCCGGGTCTTGTCCCGGGCCAGCGCGTTACGCAGTGCCGCCGCCACCCTGTCCCGGTTCTCCCGGATCTCCATGTCGATGAAATCGATCACGATGATGCCGCCGATGTCCCGCAGCCGCAGCTGCCGGGCCACCTCCTCGGCCGCCTCCAGGTTGTTGCGGAAGACGGTCTCCTCCAGGTTCGTCTTGCCGACGTTCTTCCCCGTGTTGACGTCAATGACGGTCAGCGCCTCGGTGCGCTCGATGATGAGCGACCCGCCCGAGGGGAGCCACACCTTGCGGTCGAGCGCCTTGTGGAGCTGCTCGTGCACGTGGTAGCGCTCGAAGATCGGGAGGCCCTCCACCTCGGGGTCGTAGTACTCGACCCGGTCCGACAGCTCGGGGCTGACCGCCCGGACGTAGTCGCGCACCTGCTCGAAGAGCTCCAGGTCGTCGATCACGACGCCCCGGTACTCCGCGTTGAGCTCCTCGCGCAGGATCCGCACCGACAGCTCGGGCTCCCGGTAGAGGAGGCCCGGGACGTCGGACTTCTTGGCCTGGGACTCAATGGCGTTCCACTGCTCCAGCAGGGTGGTCACGTCGCGTTGCAACTCGTCGGCCGAGACCCCCTCGGCCGCCGTGCGCACGATCATGCCGTGGCCGGCCGGCTTCACCTCGTCGATGATGCGGCGGAGCCGCCGCCTCTCGGTGTCCCCCAGGCGCTTGGAGATGCCGAACGCGCTCGAGTTGGGCACGAGGACAGCGAAGCGACCGGGCAGCGAGACCTCCTGGGTCAGCCGGGCGCCCTTGGCCCCGATCGGGTTCTTGGTGACCTGGCACAGGATGGTCTGTCCCGCCTTGAGCACGTCCTCGATCCGGGGCTGCGACGACGACGCCCCACCCTCGATGTCGTCCCGGTCGTAGCGCACGTCGCCGCGGTACAGGACGGCGTTCTTGGGGATGCCGATGTCGACGAAGGCGGCCTCCATGCCGGGCAGGACGTTCTGGACCCGCCCCCGGTACACGTTGCCGTCGATCTGGCTCGTGTCGTCGGC
>JBEKVF010000007.1:0-15652 GCA_049514295.1 Acidimicrobiales bacterium | reverse complement strand
AGGGGTCAGATCCACTTCGACCACGTCTCCTTCGGCTACGACCCCGCGGTGCCGGTGCTACACGACGTCGACCTGACCATCGACCCCGGCGAGACGGTGGCCTTCGTCGGCGCCACCGGGGCGGGCAAGTCGACCATGGCCAAGCTGGTCACGCGCTTCTACGACCCCACGGCGGGCCGGGTGCTCATAGACGGCTACGACCTCAAGCACGTGACCCTCGCCTCGCTGCGGAGTCAGCTCGGTGTCGTGCCGCAGGAGCCGTTCCTCTTCGCCGGGACGATCCGGGACAACATCGCGTTCGCGCGGCCCGGCGCGCCCGACGACGAGGTGTGGAACGCCGTGCACCAGGTCGGCCTGGGCGAGCTCGTCCATCGCCTCCCCTACGGCCTCGACACCCCGGTCCACGAGCGCGGCCAGTCACTCTCCTCGGGTGAGCGCCAGCTCATCGCTCTCGGGCGGGCCTTCATGGCCGAGCCGCGGGTGCTCGTGCTGGACGAGGCGACGTCGAACCTCGACCTCAAGTCCGAGACCATGGTGGAGGCGGCGCTGGACGTGCTGCTGGAGGGACGTACGGCGGTCCTGATCGCCCACCGGCTGTCGACCGCCATGCGGGCCGATCGCATTGTCGTGGTGGGTGACGGCCGCCTGCTCGAGGTGGGGTCGCACGCCGAGCTCGTCGCGCTCGGCGGCCACTACGCCGAGATGTACGAGACTTGGATCAACCAGTCACACGCTGCGTAGCGCCACGGCGCGGGCGCGGGCGCGGGCGCAGGCGCGGGCAGGGGGCGGGGGAGGGGAAGTCTTTTGGAACTATCCACAGATCCGTTGATAGTTCTGGAGACGACGCCTCGGCGCCGCCGGAGCCCAGGCGAAGCGCGGTCAGGGCAGCCTGGTGTCGTGGTGCTGGGTGGCCAGGAGCCGGTCCTCGTCGGTCAGCTCCGAGTCCGGGACGGGCTCGACGATCCGCCACTTCCCGCACACCGGGCAGAGCTGGTAGCGCTTAAATCCGAGGCGGACCGCCTTGAGCGAGGCGCCCGGGATCCACAGCGTCATGAAGAGGTGACCCTGGCTGCACCGAGCGATGGTGTCCCCTCCCATCCCCGAGTAACCGCGCTTGTGCCCCCACTTCGACCCGCCGACCGCGACTAGGAAGACGACCACGGCGGCGATGGCGATGACCAGAGCGATGATCGCACCGGTGCTCATGACCTCACCGTAACGGAGTGGGCACGATCCTTCGCAGCATGATGCGCGCCTCGTCGGGCTCTCAGCCGGTGACCGCCAGCGCGTTCCCAGCGTGCCCGGTGTCGACCACGACGTAGGGCCATGTCGACTCGGCGAGGCGCCAGATCACCTCGTCGTCGGTGACCACGACGTCAGCGGGATGGCCGAAGAGGCGCCCGTAGAAGTCCCGCCCGGCTGCCAGCTCCGACACCGGCACCCCGGTGAAGGCGATCTCGACGTCTATGGACCAGCAAGTTACCGGACCCCCAATCTGCGCGGCCCGCTCTCCCGTACCCCTGTGCGAGGCGGCGGTTCGTTGAACGCCAACGGGCGCGCAGTCGAAGGAGGGCGATTCGCCATGCACGGACATCCCACCCTGACCGTTCGAGCTCACGCCTCGGCCATTGCCGCATGCTGCCGACGGGGATGGGGGCGCGGTGAGCGTCGCCTCCTCGCCGTGGGTTTCGCCGCCGGCGTCGTCTCGTTGGCATCGGTCGCAGCCGGCGCTCCGGCCGGTGCGACACCCAGCTCGTACCTGTCGCATCTGTCCACCGTGACGGAGGTCGCCTCGACCATCCCCGCCAACGGCGACATCAATCCCTACGGCATCGCCAACGTCCCGTTCAGCACCGGCGCCCTCGTGCGTGGCGACACGCTCGTGAGCAACTTCAACGCGAGCTCCAACCTCCAGGGCACGGGGACCACCATCGTGGAGATCTCACCTGGGGGGCAGGTCAGCCAGTTCGCCCAACTCAGCGCCGCCGGCCTGCCCGGGGCCTGCCCCGGGGGCGTCGGACTCACCACCGCACTGGCGGTGCTGAACGACGGCTACGTGGTCGTTGGCAGCCTGCCCGTCACCGATGCTGGGACCGGCACCCCCGAGGCGGGATGCCTCATTGTGCTGAACAGCCAGGGAGTGCCGGTCGAGACATGGGCCGGACGCGGGATCAACGGGCCCTGGGACATGACGACGGCGCAGTTCGGGAACTTCGCGGATCTGTTCGTGACCAACGTGCTCAACGGCCTCGCTGGCGCTGCGAGCGACAGCCCGGTGAACCAGGGCACAGTCCTCCGTCTCAGCGTGGTGATGCCACCGGGACGGCCGCCCGTCCTCGTCGGCTCGTCGACGATCGGGACCGGGTTCGCCGAGGAGCTCGACCCCGTTGCCCTCGTGATCGGGCCCACCGGCCTGGCCCTCGGACCCGACGGCACGCTCTACGTGGCGGACACCGTGCACAGCCGGATTGCAGCCATCCCCTTCGCGGCGTTCCGCTTCTTCCCGGCGACCGGTGGCGGCACGACGCTGACCGAGGGCAACCAGTTGAACGGCCCCCTCGGCCTGACGCTGGCGCCCAATGGCGACCTCATCACCGTGAATGCGGGTAACGGGAACGGCGTCGAGATCAGCCGGTGGGGATTCCAGTTCCCCGCAGTCCAGTTCGACCCGGCCAATGCCGCCGGCGACCTCTTCGGCCTGACCATCGCACCGGGCGGCCACGGGGTGCTCTTCGTCGACGACGGCAGCAACACCCTCGAACTGCTGCACTGAGTGCCGCTCACGTCGCGGCGCCCCGGTCAGCTTGCCCGGCTCCACTGGCGCAGCGTCGTACGGTACCGCGCGTCCCACTCGTCGTAGGTCGCCCGCAGGCCGGCACCGGGCCAGTCGTCGGGCAGCAGCTCGGCCGGCAGCAGCGGGTCCGCCTGCAGGTGCCGCAGGACGGCCGCCGACAGCTCGAACCCCGGCGCCAGCGCCTCGGGACCATCCGGTGAAAGGGAGCCGAGGTCCCGGAGCAGGGTGCGGGCGCGGTCCGACCACGCCGGCAGGTCCCACAACCGCCCGGACAGTGCCCGCACGTCCGCCGGCCGCGCCGTCATGAGCTCGACGTCCGCGTCCAGGGAGTCGGGCAGCAGGACGGCGACGTTGTCCGGCCGCATCCAGACCCCCTCGCGCAGCTCCGCCAGCCGGGCATAGGCCAGCGCCCGCCGGCGGGCGCCGCGCACCTCGGCCGTGCTGCCGGTCATCGTCACCACGGTCAGCCACCACCGGCCGTCGTAGGGCGCCATCGAGCCCGACCGGCTGGCCGACTGGCGCGACTGGCGCGCCGCGAGATGCCCGGCCAGCCGGTACCGCCCCGAACCGTCCGAGGTGGCCTCGCCCGCGGCGACCATCCGGCTCAGCGCCACCCGGGCCCGGTTCTCACTGATGCCGAAGAGCGCGGTCAGCCGCACGAGCTGCGCCACGGGCAGCTCGGGCGGGTCCATGCCGAGCAGCGCGCTCGCCAGCACGGAGCGAGCAGTCAGCGGGGCCGGCTGCCCTGGGGGAACCGGGGTATTACTCATTTGCGTCACTTGACGAATTATCGTAATATAGCTCCATGGCGTGCACCGTCGTGCCCGACGCCGCCGACCGGCCGGACGTCCTCCCGAGCGAGCGCCTGCTGCCCAACGGCATGGCGATCCCCGAGCTGCGCGTCGAGCTACGCCGCATCGACAACGTGCGCAACGCGATCTCGGTCAGCGCGGTCTGGTTCTGGGTGGCGCTGATCATCGGCGGCGCGGTGTGGATCGACCAGTGGTGGAGCTACCTCCTCGCCTTCGTGCTCATGGGGCCGATGTACGCCCGCTTCGCCATCCTCATGCACGAGGCGGCGCACAAGCTCCTCTTCACCAACAAGCGGTGGAACGACTGGATCGGCAAGTGGGTGGTGGCCTACCCCGTGTTCACACCGGTTCAGCTCTACCGCCGGGTGCACTTCGCCCACCACAAGGACGAGTTCGGGCCGGACGAGCCCGACATCGCCTTCTACGCGCCCTACCCCTGCGCGCGCCGGGCGCTGTACCGCCGGCTCTTCCGCGACGCGGTGGGGATCAGCGGGTGGAAGAACTTCGTGCCGCTCGTGAAGAACACGCGCACCAAGCCGTTCCGCCCCATCGGCCTCTCCATCTTCGGTGTGCAGGCTGTGTTGTGGGCGGCCATGTGGGCCGCCACCGGGCGCTGGTGGATCTACCCGCTGCTGTGGTGGCTGCCCTGGATGACCGAATGGCGCGTCATCAACCGCCTGCGCTCCATCGCGGAGCACGGCGGCATGGAGCGCAGCCCCGACCGGCGGGCCACGACGCACAACGTGCGGCAGTCGCTGCTCGCACGCTTCTGGATCGTGCCGTACAACACCGGCTGGCACTTGGCCCACCACGTCGACATGGGCGTGCCCTGGCGCAACCTCCCCGCCTACCACGCCGAGCTCGAGCGGGCCGGGTACATCACCGACGCCATCACCTACAAGAGCTACTGGGCGCTGTGGAAGGCGCTCAGCGGCGCCGACGAGGCCACGGAGGTGCGGCCGGCCGCGGCCTGAGGCCGCCCTGTCGCACCGCAGACCTCGACGCCGCGACCGCGCCACCCGTATCCTCCTGGGATGACCGGGTCCCCGGGCCGCCCGAGGCCTGTGCGCGATGCCATGCGGCGGCGCATGATGGCGCGGGCCGGGCTCGTGCTCCCGGACCTCCCCCTCCAGTCCATTGCGGTCAACGGCGAGCCGCGCACGTTCAGCGTCGTGCCCGGGTCCGGCCCGGACGCCCCCCTCCTCCTCGCACTCCACGGTGCCGGCGGCACCGGGCTCGGCATGGCCGCCCTGACCGGGCTCGCGCAGCGTGGCCCGGCGGCCGGGTGTGCGGTCGCCTTCCCGGACGGCTTCATGCACGTGTGGAACGACCGCCGCGGCGCGCCGCGGCTCGCCCGGCGAGAGCGCATCGACGACGTCGCGTTCATGCAGGTCCTCGTGGAGCACCTCCGGCAGACGGGGGTGAACGACGGCACGCGGGTCTACGCGGTCGGCATCTCGAACGGCGGCTTCCTGGCGGAGCACCTGGCCCGCAACGGGCTGCTGGACCTGGCCGGCGTGGTGCTCGTCGCCTCCAGCGCGACCGTGTCATCCCGCCAGGCGCGCCCCGTGCCGGCGCCCGTCCACGTGACGAGGTTCCTGGCCTTCCACGGCACGGCCGACCCCCTGGTTCCCTACGGGGGCGGCCTCATCGGCCCGCTCGGGCGGCTGGTCGAGCGCCGGGCGGACGGGAACCCCACGCTGGCGGGGCGGGGCATGACCGCCCCCATTGAGGACGTGGCCGCCGACTGGTGCCCGCCCCCGCCCGACGGCTCCCGCGCCGTCCCGCACACCGCGCCCGTGGCGGGCCCGCCCGGCGACATCCGGGTCGAGTGGCTGAGCTGGGCGGCCCCCGACGGATCCGGGGTCCCGGCGGAGCTCTACCGGATCGTCGGCGGAGGCCACACGTGGCCCGGGGGGGCGCAGTACCTTCCGGCCCGCTTCGTGGGGCGCGTGGCGGCGCATCTCGACGCGACGGGGATCCTCCTCGACTTCGCCACCCGGGCGAGCGGTCGACCGGGCGCTCAGTAGGGTGAGCTGGTGAGCGACGCGACGCTTCCCGCCGTCTTCGTCGGACACGGGAGCCCCATGAACGCCCTGGAGCACAACCGCTACACCGAGGCGTGGGCCGCGCTCGGCGCCACGCTCCCCCGGCCACGTGCGGTCCTCGCCATCTCGGCGCACTGGTACACCAACGCCACCGCCGTCACGGCCATGGCCGCGCCGCGCACCATCCACGACTTCTTCGGCTTTCCCGACCGGCTCTTCGCCTACGAGTATCCCTGCCCGGGCGCACCCGACGTGGCCGCCGAGGTGGCCGAGGTCGTCGACCCGCGCTGGGTGGGGCTGGACCACGACAGCTGGGGCATCGATCACGGCACCTGGTCGGTCCTGGCCCACGTCTACCCCAACGCGGACGTCCCGGTGGTGCAGCTGGCCATCAACGCGCTCGAGCCGCTCGACTACCACCTCGACATCGCGGCGCGGCTGGCGCCGCTGCGCGACCGCGGGGTGCTGATCATGGCCAGCGGCAACGTCGTGCACAACCTGGGCGTGCTCGACTGGGCGCACGCAGACGCCGGCTTCGACTGGGCGCAGCGCTTCGATGAGGCGGCCCGCAGCGTCGTCGTCGACTCCCCCGGCGACGTGCTGAAGCTGACGGAGCACCCCGACTACCCGCTCGCCGTCCCGACCCCCGACCACTTCATCCCGCTCCTCTACTTCGCAGCCGTGGCCGGCACCGACGGCCGGCGCCGGCCCGAGGTGCTCATCGACGGGTACGCCTACGGGTCGCTGTCGATGACCTGCTACACGGCGTAGCCGGGGCCCACGACGCCCGCGAGCCGGCCACGGTTACGGCTGCTGCCGTGTCCGGCCCCGGCCCGGCCGTCCCGGACCACCGGCGTCGGCGTGCTCCGCCGGCCCGACATGCGCATGGAGCCAGGCCAGCAGCGGCGCCGAGGCGTGGAAGACATCCACGACCCGCTTCTTCGCGCCGGCCGTCCGGAGCCACGACGCGACGGGCCACGCCTTCATGGCCACCAGGCCCTTGTGGCGGAGCAGCTCCACCCGGGGGTGATCCTTCGGGTATCCCCTGGGCGCGGTCTTGAGGGTCTCCATCGCGGCGACCTCGAGGCGCGCCGCCCGGAGCGTGTCGACGATGGACTGCAGCCGGCGGCCCGGGCCGTCGGCGCCCACGGCGGCGCGGTAGTGCTCGAGCTGGTCGGGCGCCAGGTGGTACATGCCGGCGCCCGCCATCAGGCCGTTGGCCGACAGCTGCACGTACCCGTCCCCGATCATGGCCGCGATGGTCGTCTTGTAGGGGGACTTGTCGTGGCTGAAGCGGGTGTCGCGGTACGGGCGGAAGAGTCGCGCCTCGCCGAATTCGGGGACCAGCTCCGCCAGCAGTGCGTCCATCGGTGCCTTGACGTCCCGCTCGTAGACGTCCTTGTGGCCGAGCCAGTACGCCTTCGAGTTGTCGGCCTCGAGCCCCTCGTAGAAGTCGAGCGCGCGCTCCGGCCATCCCTTGAACGTCACGGCTCGAAGATACCGGACCTACCCCTGCATCGCGATGTGGTCGGTGCGCACCGTGACACGGATCCGCACCTCGCCCTCTCTGCGCATGGGGTACGAGTCGACGCCGAGATACTTCTTGGCCATGGAGTCGATGTGGGCGTCGGCGCCCTCGGTCGTGATGTCGATCACCGTGCCGCGCAAGGCCACCACGTTGTACTGGTCGTCGGGGTCGATCACCGTGACGCCGACCCGGGGGTCGCTCTCCAGGTTGCGTGCCTTCTTCCGGCCCCTCGCCGTGTTGAACACGACGTCGTCACCGTCGAGATCGACCCACAGCGGGGTGACCTGCGGCGAGCCGTCGGGGTTCAAGGTGGCCAGCGAGGCCAGCACGGGGCGGGCGATGAGCTCGCGGGCCTTGGGCGACAGGACCTCTGCCATGGGGAGGCTCCTTCTTCCTTCTGCGGGTTGTCTTTCCGGCCAGGCTATGGGCGATGCGGCGCCCAACCGGCCATCCCGTCCGAGCCCGGTGTGCCGGCGGTGACGCGCCTTCACACCGCGGTTTCCGGGCCGCCGCCGAAGGGCAGAGTGGAACGGTGAGCGGCATCGGCGCCGGGACCCGCCCCGTTCCCACTCCCACCCGGCCCTTCGGGTGGGGCCTGGCGGCGCTGGGGATGGCCACCCTCCTCGCGGCCGTGCTGGCGGCGCCGCACGGCGCCCGCGCCGCCGCCGCGCAGGACTGGCCGCCCTTCGTGCTCGTCGCCGGGCTCCTCCTGGTAGGCCTCGTCGCCGACGAGGACGGCCTCTTCGCCGCAGGCGGCCACGCCCTGGCGCGGCTCTGCCCCAACGGTGTGGCGCTGTACGGGGGAACGGTGGTCCTCGTCGTCTCCGTCACGACATTGCTCAACCTCGACACGTCGGTGACCTTCCTCACCCCGGTCCTCGTCTACGCCGCGCGGAGCCGGGGCGAAGGGGAGGCCCCGCTGATCTATGCCTGCCTGCTGCTCTCGAACGCGGGCTCGCTCATGCTCCCCGGGTCGAACCTCACGAACCTCATCGTGCTCGGCCACCTCCATCTGTCGGGTGGCGCGTTCTTCGCGCACATGGCACTGGCCGCGCTGGCCGCCGCCGTGGTGACCGCGCTCGTCGTCGGCGCCGTCCACCACCGTGACCTGCGCGCGCCAATGACCCCGTCGTCCGAGTACGTGCGTCCCGTGTTCGGCGTCGGGGTCGTGGCCGTGGCGGCCGTCACCGTGCTCATCGTGGGGCTCCACTCGCCGGCGATACCCGTCGCGGTGGTCGGCGTGGCCGCGGTGCTGATCAGGTCGCTGCGGCGCGACACCACGACATCGGGCGCCTCTGCGGTCCGCGTCCTCGGGCTGCCGGTGCTCGTGGGGCTCTTCGGGCTGGCCATGGCGCTGGGGACACTCGGCCGGTCCTGGTCGGGCCCCGCGACGCTGCTCTCGCACCTGAACGCCTTGGGGACCGCCTTCGCGGCGGCCATCACCAGCGTGCTGGTGAACAACCTGCCGGCGGCATCACTGCTGGCGGCGCGCCAGCCGCCCCATCCCTTCGAACTGCTCGTCGGCCTCAACATCGGGCCCAACATGTTCGTGACCGGGTCACTGGCCTGGGTGCTCTGGCTCCGGGCGGCCAGGGCGGCGGGAGGCCGGCCCGACGTCAAGAAGGCAAGCCTGCTCGGGCTGGCCAGCGCGCCCCTGGCCATCGCCGCCGCGGTGGGCGTGCTCACGCTGGGCGGCGCGCACTGAGCGTGCCGGCCGCGCGGCGAAACTAGTCCGCCTCGACCCCCAGCGCACTGCGCAGCGCACCGGCTGCCTCGCGCTGGGCGCGCCGCGACACCGCGGCGGTCGTGACGAGCGCCGAGCCGTGGAACGTGCCGGGGAACTGGTGCAGCTCCACCGACACCCCGGCCTGGAGCAGCCGGAGCGCGTAGGTGATCCCCTCGTCGCGCAGCGGGTCGTTCTCGGCCGTGGAGACGTAGGCCGGCGGCAGCCCCGAGAGGTCGGTGGCTCGAGCCGGCGCGGCATAGGACGGCACGTCGGTGGCTCCCGACAGGTCACCCAGGTAGGCCTTCCAGCTCTGCACCGCCAGCGGGCGGTTCCACAGTGGCGTGTCGACGAACGCCCGCATGGAGGGCGTCTCGAGGCGGTCGTCGAGCTCGGGTATCTGCAGCATCTGGAAGCAGACCAGCGGCCCGCCGAGGTCCCGGGCAAGGAGGGCCGTCGCCGCCGCGAGGCCGCCCCCGGCACTGGCCCCGCACAGTGCCACCCGGCCGGGGTCGACGCCGAGCGGCGCAGCTTCGGCGTGCAGGAAGGCGAGTGCGGCGTAGCAGTCGTGTAGGCCGGCCGGATAGGGGTGCTCGGGTGCCAGGCGGTACTCGACCGAGACGACGACGGCACCCGTGTCGATCGCCATGAGCGCCGCCCCAGCATGCTCGGCGTCGACGCTGCCGATGACGAAGCCGCCGCCGTGGATCATGACGATGCCCGGCACCGGCGCGGCGGCCGACCTCGGCCGGTACACCCGTAGGGATACGTCGGGGTCGCCCTCCCACCCCGGCACGAGCCGGTCGTCTATCTGGAGGGTCTCCACCCCGGGAATGTCGATCTTGATCGCGACGAGGATGCGCTCGAAGGCCTGGCGCGCCGCAACCGGGTCGGAGAGGTCGATCGCCGGCAGCACGTCGATCATGGCGGCGAGCTCCGGATCGATCATCCTGCGTCCCTCCCCCTGTGTGCTCGGCGCTGTCCGGGTTACTTGGGCTGCATCCGGATGCCGGCGTCGATGCGGATCGACTCGGCGTTCATGTAGGAGTTGGACAGCAGCTCCACCGCCAGCGTGGCGAACTCCGTCGGGCGACCCAGGCGGCGCGGGAAGAGCACGTCCTGGGCCAGCTTGCCCTTGAAGGCCTCCGACCCCTCCCCGGCGCCGTAGATCGGCGTGTCGATGAGCCCCGGCAGAATGGTGTTCACCCGGATACCCACCACGGCCAGGTCGCGGGCGACCGGGAGGGTCATGCCGACGACCCCGCCCTTGGACGACGAGTAGGCGGCCTGCCCGATCTGGCCGTCCTCGGCCGCCACGGACGCCGTGTTCACGATGGCGCCGCGGGCCCCGTCCTCGTCCGGCTCGTTCAGGCTCATCTTGGTGGCCGCGAGGCGGACGCAGTTGAAGGTGCCGATGAGGTTGATCTCGATCACCCTGCGGTACAGGTCGAGGTCGTGGGCCGACGCGTAGTCGCCGTCCTTGCCGATCGTACGGGTGGCCCACCCGATGCCGGCGCAGTTCACCAGCGACTTGAGGGGGGCCATCTCGGTGGCGGCCTCGATGGCCGTGATGACCTGCTCGGTGTTGGTGACGTCGGTCTGGACGAACAGGCCGCCGATCTCCTTGGCCAACGGCTCTCCCTTGTCCGCCTGGAGGTCGGCGACGACCACGTGGACGCCACGCTCCGCCAACAGGCGCGAGGTGGCCTCGCCCAGCCCGGACGCCCCGCCCGTGACGATTGCCGACGTGCCGTTCAGATCCATGTTCCCTGCGACTCCTTGTGGGGTGGGGGTGCGGGCCACCGTGGGGACCCGGCCACCCGACGTGCCCGGCAGAGGATAGGGGCCGGCCCGGCCCCGGTCACATCTGCTCGGGCGCCTCGATGCCGAGCAGCGAGAGCCCCTGCTCGAGGACCCTGGCCGTCAGGTCGCACAGCCCCAGGCGCGACGAGCGCACCGACTCGTCGTCCACCAAGACCCGGCAGGCCTCGTAGAACCCGGTGAAGACGGTGGCCAGGTCGAAGAGGTAGGTGCAGAGCTTCGAGGGGCTGTAGGTCTCGGCGGTGACCTCGACGGCCTCGGCGAAGCGGAGCAGCTGGAGGGCCAGTGCGCGCTCCGCGGGCTCGCCGAGCAGGGGCGGTGAGCCGGGCGGCGGTGGCGCCACCTGGGCACGCCGGAAGATGGAGCGGATGCGGGCGTGCGCGTACTGCAGGTACGGCCCCGTGTCGCCCTCGAAGGCGAGCATCCGGTCCCAGTCGAAGACGTAATCGCGGACGCGCTCGGTGGACAGGTCGGCGTACTTGACCGCACCCACACCGAGGGCGTGCGCGGTAGCGGCCTGCCGCTCGGGGGACAGGTCGCTCGAGCGCTCCTTCAACGCTGCCTCGGCCCGCTCGATCCCCTCCGAGAGGAGGTCGACGAGCCGCTCGGAGCCGCCGCTGCGGCTGGCCAGCTTCTTACCGTCGGTCCCGAGCACGAGGCCGAACGCGACGTGGACTGCGGCGGAGGCGTCGGGCAGGTAGCCGGCCAGGGCGGCCACCGCGAAGACGAGACGCAGGTGCAGCGACTGCTCGGCGCCCACGACGTAGATCAGCCGGGTGGCGCCGATCCGGCCGGTGCGGTCGCGGACGCAGGCCAGGTCGGTGGCCGGGTAGCCGTAGCCCCCGTCGGACTTGCGCACGATGAGCGGCAGCGGTTCGCCGTTGCGGTTCTCGAAGCCCTCGGGGAACACGCAGAGCGCGCCGTCGTCCTCGACGAGCAGGCCCTTGGCATCGAGCTCCTCGACCACGACCGGTAGCAGCGGGTTGTAGAAGCTCTCGCCCACGATGTCCTCGTCGGCGAGGAGCACCCCGAGGACGTCGTAGACCTCGCGCGCGTGGCGCATCGACTCCGCCACGAAGATCCGCCACAGCCGCAGCGTCTCGTCGTCGCCGCCCTGCAGGAGCACGACGCGCCGCCGGGTCCGCTCGGCAAAGGCGGGGTCGGTGTCGAACTGCCGGCGCGCCGCCGCGTAGAACTCGTTGAGGTCCCGCACGCTGAAGGTCTCGGCGTCCGCCGACCCGCCGACGTCGATCAGGTGCTCTATCAGCATGCCGAACGGCGTCCCCCAGTCGCCGATGTGGTTCTCGCGCCGCACGTCGTGGCCGAGGAACCCGAGGACGCGCGCCAGGGCGTCGCCGATCAGCGTGCTGCGCAGGTGGCCGACGTGCATCTCCTTGGCCACGTTCGGGGCCGAGTAGTCGATGACGATCGTCTCCGGGCGCTCCACTTCGGCCACGCCCAGCCTCGGGTCGGCGGACAGGGTGGACAGCTGCCCGGCGATGAACCCGTCCGACAACGTCAGGTTGATGAAGCCGGGGCCGCTGACCTCGACCTCCGAGCAGATGTCGTCCAGGGAGGCCGCCGCCACGACCTCCTCTGCCACCTGTCGCGGCGGCCGTCCCACCTGCTTGGCCAGGGCGAGGGCGCCGTTCGCCTGGAAGTCGGCGCGGTCGGACACCCGCAGAACGGGGTCGGCGCCGAGAACCACTGTGTCGAACGCGGCGTGGAGACGTTGCAGGAGGACGCTGGAGGCGTCGGGCATCCCGCATTCTCGCATGCCCGGCGGCGGGCAGAACCCGGGCGCAGCGGGTCAGTGCGTCAGTCGGCCGGTGCCCCCATGGCGCCGTCCATCAGGCCGTAGCGGCGGTAGGGGCCGAAGAAGCCGTGCTCGAGCAGGCCGTAGCCCACGTGCCCGTCGTAGGAGAACTCGGCGACGTGGTCGACGATGCCGTACTGGGCGATGCCCTGCACCTCGTCGACGGAGAGTACGAGCCCCTGGGTCAGCGGCTCGGGGCCGTGGTACATCCCGTGGCGCCAGTCGGCATCGATGCCGTAGCCGGTCCCGATGGAGACGAAGTTGGCCAGCAGCGGTGTGCAGGTGATCTCCAGTCCCGCGTCGGGGAACCGCAGCACCGAGCGGTCGATGACCCGCGTGCCCGGGATCAGGTGATGCTCGTGCTCCGAGCGGCCCAGCTCCTCCAACTCGCGGCCGGGATCGACCCACACCCGCTCCCCCTGCACCAGCGGGCGCTCCCCGTCGTCGCGCTCGTGGCAGATGTACATGATGGCGTGGTCCTCGAACTGCATGGGGAAGTAGTTCCACATGCCGGCGAGCACCAGCTCGCCCTGTCGGATGCCGTCGCTCTCGGGCTCCCCCACGGGACGGACGCCCCAGGAGCGGTCGCGGGTCCCCCAACAGTGCTCGGGCGTCACCACGATGTCGGTCCCGCCGACGGACAGCGTGCCCGACCAGCAACCGGTCTGGGCCAGCCGCTGGGTGTCGAAGACGACCTTGCCCTTGGAGCGCATGTACTGGCGCGGCTCGGCCATGGCGGGGATGTGGCCCTCCCAGGTGACGTCCATGGCCACGCTGTGCTCGGTGGGCTCGACCACCACCCGCAGGCGGCGCAGGGGCTCGAGCACCTCCACCCGGAAGGGACCGACGGAGAGGTCGCCCCGATCGACGAGGGGCGCGGAGGCGCGCACGACGTGCTGCGATCCGCCGTGGCGCACGTCGACGAAGGCGTCGACCACGCCGAGGTTCGGGTACTGGCCGTAGCCGAGGATGGCGAACCACTCACCCGAGGAGGGGTGCATGTTGAAGTAGTAGCGGTCGTAGAAGTTGCGGTCACTGGTCGTCGGGTGCGCAATGAACTCAGCGGCCTGGTGGACCGGATAGTCGTCCCAGGAGGAGAGGGTCATGGTCGTGCGCTCAGCAACAGGCGCAGCCGCTGCCGCACCCGCCCGCGACGGGCGCGCCGCACATGCCCCCGCCCACCGGCTCTGCTGCGTGCCCCGTGGTCGCGAAGACCGGGAGCAGCCGCTTGGCCCCCACGTGGCCGTCGGGGCAGCTCGCCGGGGCGTCGGCGTCGGCCATGGGCCGGCGCTCGTCGAAGACGGCGTGACAGGTCGAGCAGCGGAATTCGTAGACGGGCACGGTGAAGGACCTCCGGCGGCAGCCTACGCGAGATCCGCCCCTGGACGATTGGTGCCGCCGCCCCGTGGGGTCTCCCAAGAGACGGTCGACGTCAGTGTCAGCCCGGGAGACCTCCCGGTAGCGAATTCCCCTCAGCGCTTGGCGTAGTCGGCATATCCCTGCCAGTCGATGACGACGCAGGGCTCGTCGCCGATGACCCAGGCATCGTGTCCCGGCTTCATGATGGCGAAGTCGCCGGGTCCGTACTCCATCTCCTCGCCGTCGTCCATCACGACCTTCATGCGGCCGGACACCATGTAACCGGTGTGCGCCGCCTGGCAACTTTCGGTCTTCGCGATGGGCTTCACATGCTCCGACCACTTCCATCCCGGGAGGAAGGTCGCCCGACCCACGGCCCCGTCCTCCGTGTTCACAATCTCGAGCTGACCGGTGGCGCCGTCGAAGGGCCGTACCTCGTCTGGCTTGTCGAACGTCCTACGGATCAGTCCTGGCATTGTGTCTCCTCTCGTTGTGGCTATGCGGGAACCTCATCCTTCAAGTTCTGGCGCAGCCAAGTCCGGACCTCGTCGGTGTCCTCGTGCCCGTGCGCGGAGACGGCATGCTGCGTGGCGGCGAGGAGGACTTCGTCCTCTTCACCCGAAATGGTCAGCGTGCAGCCGGCCTCACTGGGGAAGTCCCGGCAATCAGCAACTTTTCGGCCCACGTCTCTCTCCTTTCATTCGTGCGTTCTTCGTTACATCTCCTCGATACTCTGCACTTCGAGGTTGCGGAAGGTGATTGGCTCGTCGCACAACGCGGCGATGTTCCGCGAAAGCTCGGCCGTCTCCGGGAGCTCCGAGTTGGCCATGGCCGCCTCGTACGAGGGGAACTCCACGATCTGGACGTAGGTGTTCGGTCGGTCCCTGTCCTTCGTGAAGGTCCCCCGCTGCGCTGTCCGCGTCCCAGCCGTTTTCGCTCGCCACCCGCCGACCAGCGCCTCGATCTCGTCTGGTCTCGTGGTCTCGATCTCGATGATCTGGACGAATCCCATGATCACCCCCCGGCGAAGAACCCTGCTTCGCAACATAAGCCCAATGGCGGCGCAATTCAATGGGCGTTCCGTGGCAACGACGACGGGCTTGGCCCTGCAGAGCGCTGCGTGCTCAAGACGATGCCGCCGGGGTGCATCGGCGTGATGCATCCCAGGCGAAACTCAGGAGAGGTGACGCCCCGACCGGGGGCCTGATCGAGCGTCCCTACGGCTGCGCGAAGGCGTAGATCGGCACGCCGTTGTACGAATTTGAGTCGGCCGGCAGGAAGGGCCCGTCGAGCGCCACGGACAGGTAGCCGTCGCGGCCGGGCCCCGCGTCGCCCCCCACGGTCATGATGGAGCCGTCCGGCCAGACCTGGGTCACGATCCCGACGTGCACGGACGAGTAGACGCTCTGGGGGCCGGTGCCGTAGAGGACGGCGTCGCCCACCGCCGGGGTGGCGGTCGGCGGAAGGTCGACGCCGTAGGTGGCGGCCCAGCTCCAGATGTCGCCGGTGAAGCCGTAGCGCGGGATGGGGATGCCGGCCTGCTCCCAGGCCCAGGTGGCGAACAGCGCGCACCACTGCTCGCAGGGCCCGTACGGGTTGCACCAGACCCCCTGCGACGCGCTGGGGTCGGGCTCTATCTGCGAGGCCACGGCGGTGGCGATGGTGGCCGATCCGGGGAACTCGGGCTCGGGCGTGGGGGTCGTGAAGCTGTACTGCCAGGCCTGCGGGTCCAGCAGCCAGTACCCCGTCCC
>JBEKVF010000006.1:0-15862 GCA_049514295.1 Acidimicrobiales bacterium | reverse complement strand
CACGGCCAACCCGGAGGACTACACCAACCGCGGCCGCATCATCACGCCGCTCAAGGACCGCTTCGGCGCGCAAATCCGCACGCACTACCCGTTCGAGACGAACACCGAAGTGAAGATCATGGAGGGCGAGGCCGATCTGCCCACTGCGGGCGTGCCGGTCTCGGTGCCGCCGTTCATGAAGGAGGTGGTGGCCGAGGTCAGCCAGCTCGCCCGCCGCAGCACCCACCTGAACCAGCGCAGCGGCGTCTCGGTCCGCTTGTCGATCGCCAACTACGAGACTCTGGTCGCCTCCGCCGTGCGGCGCGCCCTGCGCACCGGCGAGCCGGTGGCGGTGCCGCGCATCAGCGACCTCTCGTCGCTCGTGCCGTCGACCCAGGGCAAGATCGAGGTCGAGGCCATGGAGGAGGGGCACGAGGAAGAGGTGGTGGCTCAGCTGGTCGCGGCGGCCACGCTCGCGGTCTTCCGCCGCCGGGTCACCCTCGACGACCCGCAGTCGATCGTGGCCGCCTTCCACGACCAGGTCGTGGTGCACGTGGGCGACGACCTCCCCTCGTCGGCGTACCTGTCGGTGCTCGCCGACATCCCCGAGCTCGAGCCCGCGACGCGCAAGTTGGCCGGCCCCGAGGCGGCGGAGTCGGAGTCGCCCGCCCTCATGGCCAGCGCCATGGAGTTCCTCCTCGAGGGCCTGCACCTGACCAAGCGGCTGAACAAGGACGCGTCGGGAGCCCGGGCGCTCTACCGCGGGCGCAAGTGACAGCGCCGTGAGCGCCCGCTACGACTACTCGGAATGGGACGGCACCCAGCAGTTCGCCGACCTCGATCCCGACGACCTGCTGGCCGGCCTCACCGACGACCTCCTCGCCGGCGGTGACCTCGACGACGCGCTGCGCCGGATGCTGCGCAGCGGCTTCCAGGCCGCCGACGGGGACCAGGTGCCCGGGCTGCGCGACCTGCTCGACCAGCTCCGCCGCCGCAGGGCCGAGATGCTGGCCGAGGGCGACCCCGACGGCCGCATGGCGGAGCTCTCCCAGCAGCTCGACGAGATAGAGCAGGACGAGCGGGCCGCCATCGACGAGCTCGTCGACGAGGCGCACGGCTCGGGCGACCAGCGCCGCAGCGAGGTCACCGACGACGTCGCCACCGAGCGGCGCATGGCGCTCGACCTCCAGCCCGACGACCCCGCCGGCCGCATCAGCTCCCTCCAGCACTACGACTTCGTGTCCTCCGAGGCGCGGCAGCGCTTTGAGGAGCTCGTCGAGGAGCTCAGACGGGAGATGGCCGACACGTTCTTCGAGGGCGCGTCCGATGCGCTCTCCAACATGAGCCCCGAGCAGATGGCGCGCATGCGCGACGCGTACGACGCCCTCAACAAGATGCTCGAGCAGCGCGAGGCGGGCGAGGAGCTCGACCCGAGCTTCGAGGAGTTCATGTCCCAGTACGGCGACATGTTCCCGGGCGATCCCAAGACGCTCGACGAGCTCCTCGAGCAGCTGGCCGAGCGCATGGCGGCCGCGCAGGCGGTATGGAACTCGCTCAGCCCCGAGCAGCAGGCCCAGCTGAGCCGTTTGATGGAGTCGGTGCTCGAGGACATGGACCTGCGCTGGCAGGTGGAGCGCCTGGCCCAGAACCTGCAGCGCGCCGTACCCGACGCCGGCTGGCAGCAGTCCTACGACTTCAAGGGCGAGGGCCCGATGAGCCTGAGCCGGGCCACCGACCTGGCCTCCCAGCTGGGCCAGCTCGACCGCATGGAGGAGATGCTCCAGTCGGCCTCCACCCCGGCCGCATTGGGCGAGATCGACCTGGACCAGGTGCGCCAGCACATGGGCGAGGACGCCGCCCGGGCACTGGACCGCCTGGCCAACCTCACCAAGTCCCTGGCCGACGCCGGTCTGATCGAGCAGCAGGGCGGGCGCATCGAGCTGACCCCACGGGGCGTGCGCCGCCTGGGCCAGAAGGCGCTGGCCGACCTGTTCGGCCAGATCAACAAGGACCGCATCGGCGACCACGCGGCGCAGCGCACCGGCACGGGCCACGACCGCGAGGAGACGACGAAGGCCTACGAGTACGGCGACCCGCTGAACCTGGACCTCTCCACGACGGTGCACAAC
Organism: Acidimicrobiales bacterium; assembly: GCA_049514295.1. Taxonomy (GTDB): domain Bacteria; phylum Actinomycetota; class Acidimicrobiia; order Acidimicrobiales; family RAAP-2; genus Bog-473. The sequence goes on along the minus strand of JBEKVF010000006.1, from coordinate 13,754 downwards.
GCGGTGCGTCGCGGCGGCTCGGGTGTGCCTGTGCGTCTCACGCCGGAGGACTTCGAGGTCGTCGAGGTCGAGGCGCTGTCGCGCTCGGCCACCGTGCTGGCGATCGACCTGTCCATGTCGATGCCGATGCGCGACAACTTCGTGCCGGCCAAGCGCATGGCGATGGCGCTCCAGACGCTCATCTCGTCGAAGTTCCCCCGCGACTACCTCGGCATCGTGGGCTTCTCCGAGGTCGCTCGCGAGATACGCCCCGACGAGATCCCCACGGCCATGTGGGACTACGTCTACGGCACCAACCTGCAGCACGCGCTGGCGCTGTCCCGGCGCATGCTGGCGCATGAGCACGGCACGAAGCAGATCATCGTGGTGACCGACGGCGAGCCGACCGCCCACATCGACGACCACGGCGAGGTCCACTTCAACTACCCGCCCATCCCCGAGACCCTGCGCCGCACCATGGCCGAGGTGATCCGCTGCACGCGGGCGGGCATCGTGATCAACACCTTCGCCCTCGACCTGCAGCGCACCCACTACCCCTTCGTGGAGCAGATCGCCCGCGTCAACGGTGGCCGCACCTTCTACACGACCCCCGACGCCCTGGGCGGCTACGTGCTGGTCGACTTCCTCAAGCACCGCCGCGTGCTGCGCCCCACGGGATAGGGCCCCACGGGATAGGACCCCACGGGGTGGCCCCGCCGCCCCGGTCCATCCGGACCCCTCCCGGCGGCCCGCACCGCTCCGCCGGCCCGCAGAAGTGCGTCCGGCCTGCTCTCCGGCAATTTCCGCTGGTTCGGGTGCTCTTGTTCAACAACAGTTGCCTACACATGCTCCCAACTGGGGTTTTCCCTGCACAGTGGCGGCCGATCGGGCCCCGAAACGCACATTTTGTGCCTGGGATCGCCGATTCCCCCTTGCGCTCCGGCGGAGGGTGGGGAAAGATGACTACACCGTTGTAACTACACCAATGCCACCTGTGGCGAAGAAGGGGGGCGAACCAAGTGCCAACTGACATAGTCACCACGCTCTACGGTCGCCAAGAACGAAGCTGGCAGTTGCAGGCGAATTGCATGGGCGTCGACCCTGACCTGTTCTTCCCCGAGCGGGGCGCGTCGACCCGGGAGGCCAAGGAGGTCTGCCGCGGCTGCGTCGTGCGGGAGGACTGCCTCGAGTACGCCCTGGCCAATGGCGAGAAGTTCGGCATCTGGGGCGGCATGAGCGAGCGCGAGCGGCGCCGCCTGCGCCGGGCCCGCGCCATGGCCCGCCGGGACGTGGCGAGCGCGTCCTAGCTGTCTTCACCACGAGCGGGTCGCTCCGAGGTCTCCGCTCAGTCGGCCAGGCGGGACTCCACCGTCGACCCCTCCGACAGTCCGAGCTCGGCCCAGCGGGATCGCGGGACGGCTGTGAGCACGAGCTCGGGGATGAGGCCCACCAGCTCCGCTCCCTCCACCGCGCCGCCGGCCTCGGCGACCAGCGCGGCGACGTCGTCGTAGAGACGGGCCGGGCCATGGCGCCCGGCGTCGACCAGGTTGCACGACACCTGGGCCCGGTGTCCCACCGTCAGGCCGAGGGCGCGCACGTGGGGTCCGCGCACCCGCGGGGCCACCCGTCGGGCGACCTCGGCCGAGGAGACCCACACGTTGTAGGCCACCAGCACGCGCCGGGCACCTACCGCCGTCGCGCCGGTCCGCTCCTCCGCCCGCGCCGGCCCGTAGTCGGGAGTCAGGCCGCCGCCGTCCGGGGCCCCGTCCCTCCCGAAGGCATGGCGGCGGATGTCGGGCAGGGTCCGGGCCCGACCGCCGGGAAGGGGCCCGTAGAGGAAGCTCGGCACGCCCAGTTCGGCGCCGAGCCAGCGGGCGAACTCGTCGCGTAGCACCACCGCGCCGGAAAGGTCCTCGGGGGAGGGGCCGCCCGGCTCGTAGGGGACGAAGGGCACGACGTCGAGCACGCCGAGGCGGGGATGGGCGCCCCGGTGCGCCCTGAGGTCGAGCCGATCCACCGCCGTCGAGGCCAGGGCCCGGGCGGCCGGGACCACGGCCTCAACGGACCCGGCGAGGGTGAGGACGGAGCGGTTGTGGTCCGGGTCGCGGTGCATGTCCAGCAAGGCCGGCCCCGTGGCGGCGCTCAACTCGCTCAGGACCCGCTCGTCGCGGCCCTCGCTGACGTTGACCACGCATTCGAAGATCACGGGCATGCGACGATCACGGGCATCCGACGATCACGGCGCCAGCGTGGCACGAGGAGCAACGCTGGCGCCGTGCCGACATCCCCGTCTCGGGGATCCCCGGCCTCTACCCGGCCGGGTGTGACGTTCTACTTGGCGGCGACGGCGTGTGAGAGGCGACGGCGGCGCAGAATGCGGCGGCGCTCACGCTCTGACGCACCGCCCCAGACCCCGTGGTCGATGTGGTGCTCGAGCGCATACTCGAGGCAGGCCTCCGAGACGGGGCACTCGGCGCAGATCCTCTGCGCCACCAGCACGCCCATCCCGTCGTTTGGAAAGAAGATGTCGGGAGCAACTTCCTTGCACTTCCCCCGGGCCATCCAATCGGTATTCATCGCTTCGCTCCCTTTTCACGCACCATTCTATGGGAGGTGCCCTCCGGGAAATAGGGTCTTCGGTTAGGAAGTTCGTAAGAATGCCCGAGCTGATCTTGGCTCTACCAGGGAGAACGCCTCTTGGCCCCCCGGGGCTACGCTGGCGCCGATCGCCGATGCCAGGAGGTGCGATGTCCCCGGACACCGAGGAGGAAGTAGTCGAAGAAGGTGAGCCAGTCGAGCCTATCGGGCATGTGCGCGTCGTGTACCTGGGGCCGGTGGCGCCCCACTGGCAGGTGCAGTCGGACTACGGCCCGCCCGAGGTGATCGACCAGTTCCGCCAGCGCGTCCTGGCCCGCCTGGTGCTGCTCCCCCCTCACGACCCTCAGTTCCGCCGCAACAGTGAGCGGGTCGTGCGTGACGCCGAGCGGGAGCAACTCGCCCTCGAGTGGGTACTCGACTACGGGGAGCCTGCCGAGGCCTGAGCGGGCCACCTCCGGGGCGTCGCCCCGGAGCGCGGGCGTTGTCCCGCACCCATCCTGCATCCCGCGAGCCACTCGGCCGACACCGCCGTGGTGAATGCTCTGCGCCATGGCGGTTCATTGAGCTGCGGGCCTGGAGGCCCGCTGGAGGGGGAGGAACATCATGGGGGACATGACCAACACCCTGGACGACGCAGCCGTCGTCGGGGAGATCCAAGGGCTCGTCGGTGAGCTCACCGACGACGAGGCGGCGCTGGTGCGCACGCTGACGCCCGCGGACCTGACGGAGACGGCGATGATCGAGCACGTGTTCGACCTCGTCGACCTCCTGGCCACCATCCGTTACGACGAGGCGCTGGCGGAGTACGTCTACGCCATCGCACCGGACTGGGACGGCAGCATCGGGATGCTGCTCCTCGGCGGCCGGGTCACTACGGCGTTCGCCCGTTATGAGCTCGAACACCACGTGCCCGAGCGGGTTGGCTGAACCTCAGTCCAGGAGACCGATTCGCGCGAGCCAGAGCCCGGGCGCGTCGACCTCGGCCGGCGTCGGCAGATCGAGCTCGTCGCCCCACAGCCGGGCCAGCGCGTCCTCACCGGCCCGTTCCACGACGCCTGTGACGAAAGCGCGCCCGCGGTCGACCTCGTCCTGGCCCACGTTGAGCCCGAACAGGCCGGCGAAGGCCTGCTCGCCCTTGCCCTCCTCGATCCGGTAGCGGTACCACGCCTCGCGCAGCGCGGCGGGTGACGAGGTGAGCGTCTCGGCGATGCCGGCCGTGATGTGGTCCACGTAGGCGCCGATGGCGGTCGTCTGCGCGGTCAGGGCGCTCGAGATGTTCCGCTGCTCGGGGCTGATGAGGTCCGACAGCAGCGCCTCGGGGTCCCCGAGGGCGTCCTCGAGGGCGGCCGGGTTGCCCAGACCGTCGCCCAGGCGCTCGACGATGGATCGCTGCGCCGCCGCGGCGTGGGCCGACGCGTCGCCCAGCAGCGTCATGAGCGAGGCCCGGACGCCGGGACGGGTGAGCACGGCGTGCATGGTCAGCTCGCGCAGGCACACCCAGAGCTGGACCTCCTGGAGCGGGAGGCTCCAGTCGTCGGCGAAGCGGGCCACGTTGCCCGGCACGAGCAGCAGGGTCGGTGACTCGGGCCAGGGCAGCGGGAGCGCGTACTGCCCGAACGCCCGGCGGGCCAGGTGCCCCGCGGCCGATCCGAACTGCATGCCGAGGAAGACCGGCCCCAGCGTGAGCGCGAACTGGCCGAGCAGCCCGCCGAGGCCGGCGGAGGCGTCGGGATCGAGCTCGCTCAGGTCCATGGACGTGGGAACCGCCGCCGCGCCCTGCTGCTGCGCATCGATCATCGACTTGAGGACGGGCCGGTAGGCCTCGAGCGCCCGGAAGGACCACTGTCCCGGCCCGACGGCCTCGAAGGACACGCCTCGGGTGCCCGAGGACGCGATCCCCGTGGCGTCGGCCACGTGGAGCTCGGCCACCCGGGCCAGCTCCTCGAAGGCGATGCGCACCAGTGGATCGGGGTTCTCGTCCTGGCCGCCGTCGGTGGCGACACCGAAGGCCAGCGTGCGGGCGGCCTCGAACCAGCTGTCGGCCGCTCCCGGCCCCGACCCGATGACCTTGAGCAGGTCCCCGAGGAGGCCCCCCATCGGGTTGTCGGGGTCGCTGGAACCGAACATGCTCACCCCCGCATGCTACGAGGACGCGCTGAGGGTGACGTCCACGACCTTCGTGCCCGAGGCCTGCTGGACCAAGAGGGCGATGGAGGCACCCGGGGCCAGGACGTAGAGCCGGGCCCGCAGCTCGGCCATGGTGCGCACGGGCAGCGCGTTGACAGCGACGATCACCTGGCCCGCCTCGAGCCGCCCGGCGGCCGGCCCGTCGGCCTCCACGGACTCCACCTTGGCCCCGCTGGCGTTCGGGGCGTCGGTGCCGGAGACCCCGAGCCATCCGTGCACCACCCGGGTGCTCGAGCGGAGATCGTCGGCGACCCCCACCACGAGGTCGCTGGGCAGGAAGGCGACGGGCGAGGAGGTGCCCGGGTCGGGGTCGTAGAGGATCCCCACCACGCCGCCGCCCGAGTTCAGCAGCGGGTCCCCCGCGATGACGGGCACCGTCGCGGGGGAGGAGGTGATGGCTGGCATGCCGCCGGCGGGACCACCGGCGATGGTGGTCCCGACGCCGGTCACCGTGCCGGGCGTGCCGTGCAACGCGAGCGACGCGCCGCCGGCGGGCACGAAGCTCAGCGTCAGGTCGGGCGATCCCCCGTTGAGGCCGGAGTCGTCGGCGAAGGGCGCCACCGGCACGTTCTCGGGCACGTTCACCAACGCGACGTCGGACGTGGTGTCCCTCGCCACGATGGAGGCGGGCTCGAGCTTGCCGCCGGGCCCGACCATGACGATGCGCCGCACGGCGCCCAGGAGGTCGGCGGTGGTGACGACCGTGCCCCCCTCGGCCACGGCGACGCCGATGAGCGCGACCGTCCCGTGCGCGGTGGTCGCCCGCAACTCGACCATGGAGCGGCCGGCGGCCTTGGCTGCCGCGGGCACCGCGTTCTGCGGCCCGGCCAGGGTCGTCAAGGTTGCACCGGCGACGGTGTCACCGGTGGCGCTGGAGAGCGGCTTCTGGGAGGCCGGCGAGAGCAGCACGATGACCCAGGCGACGGCGGCCACCACAGCGGCGACGCCGACCAGGACCATGACCGCGCTCCGGTAGGCGTGGCGGGGCGGGGCATTGAGCAGAACCGGCGTGTCGGCGTCCGTCACTGGGCCCGTGCCGGCGCCGGATGCGGTGACCTCGCTCGGGTGGCGCCACAGCCGGTCGTCGGGATCGATCCACCCGCGCAGTGGCGATTCGGGCTCGTCCGGGCCTGCGCCGCCGCCCTCCTCGGGGCCCGGCTCGCCTTCGTCGGGCTGCTCGGGCGTGTCGCTCACTTCGGCGACGATACCGAGAAAGGCCCGGAAAGTGCCGTCGCGCGACTGTCCGGCCGTACCATGAGGCCCCTATGTCGCGCGACCTGGCCATCGACCTCGGCACGGCCAACACGCTTGTCTATGCCAAGGGGAAGGGCCTCGTGCTCAACGAGCCGACCGTGGTGGCACTCGATTCGCGCAGCCGTGAGGTGCTGGCGATCGGCACGGACGCCTGGCAGATGATCGGCCGCACGCCGGGCTACATCGTGGCCGAGCGGCCGCTGCGCGGCGGCGCGATCACCGACTTCGAGGTCACCGAGCGGATGCTGAGCGTCCTGCTGCGCCGGGTCGGCGTCGGCCGGCTGAACCGGCCCAAGGTGCTGATCTGCGTGCCGTCCGCCATCACGGCGGTCGAGCGCCGCGCCGTCAAGGAGGCGGCGCGGCGAGCGGGTGCCTCGGCGAGTTTCCTGATCGAGCAGCCCATGGCGGCCGCCATCGGGGCCGGGCTCCCGATCCACGAGCCCGTCGGCAACATGGTCGTCGATGTCGGGGGCGGCACGGCGGAGATGGCGGTCATCTCGCTCGGGGGCGTGGTCGCGGTCCAGGCCCTGCGCTGCGGGGGCTTCGACTTCGACGCGTCCATTCAGGCCTACGTCCGCCACCACTACGGCGTGGCCATCGGCGAGCGTACGGCCGAGGCGGTCAAGCTGGCCATCGGGTCCGCGTCGCCCTACGAGGGGGAGCAGCAGGCCGAGATCCGCGGCCGCGAGGTCGCGACCGGAATGCCCAAGACGGTGCTCCTCTCCCCGCTCGAGGTCCGGGGCGCGCTCGAGGACAACGTGAAGTCGATCGTCGCGGCGGCGGCCGAGTGCCTCTCCGAGGCCCCGCCCGAGCTGGCCCAGGACATCATATTCCAGGGGGTCCATCTGACCGGGGGCGGCGCGCTGCTGCGCGGCATGACCCAGCGACTGGCCGATGCCACCGCCGTCCCGGTGCACCTGGTGGACACGCCGCTGGAGTGCGTGGTCCAGGGCGCCGGCGTCTGCCTGGAGTCCTTCGACCGGCTGAAGCGGCTGTTCACCGAGGAGAACTAGGCGCCTCGGGATTAGACGCCGAGCAGCTCCTCGGCGGCCTGGCGCACCTGCCAGTCGCGGTCGCCGGCGGCCGCCCTCAGGGCCGGTTCCACCCTCGCGTCGTCGAAGCCGGCCAGCGCCACCGTGGCCCGCCGCCTGACCGTCGGCTTGTCACCCAGCGCGGCGAGCACGGCGGGCAGCCCCCCGGGGTCACCGATGGCGCCGAGCGCGGCGACGGCCGCCTCTCGGCAGCGGGTGTCCCCGTGTCCGGTCGCGGTCGCCACCAGGGACGGCACGGCCGGCCGGTGGCGCCGTTCGCCCAGGAACCAGGCCGCGCCGACCACGACCAGGGGATCGGGATCATCGAGCGCGCCGGTGACGGCGGCGGGGAGCGCCGAGCGCGAGCCCCGGCCGTGCACGCCCGGTGCAGCCTCGACGGCACGGCGTCGCAGTGGCGCGGCACCAGTGCTCAGCGCACCCACCACGTCGTCGGCCGTGAGCTCACCGAGGCGGTCGAGCGCGCCCAGGGCGGCGGCCTGCACGCCGGGATCGGGATCGCAGAGCCCGCGTCGCGCCAGGGTCGGATCGCCGCGGTGGCCCGCGAGGACGAGGCGGCGCCTCCGGAGCTCGGCGCGGCGGTCACGGCCCCCATCCGTGGCAACATCGTCGCTCACCCTCTCGAGTATGTCCGACCCTGACGCGACCGCCGACGGGGACGCCGCGGCGACCCCCTCCTCCAACGACGCCGGCCCGACCGCGGCCGATGCGTGGGCGCCGCCGACCCCGCCGGCCGGTCCCGGGCGCCGCCGGCGGATCTGGCCCGCGATCTTCGGGGCCGCTGTCGCCGTCGTCCTCATCGCGGCCCTCGTCGCCGCCCGCGTCTCGGTCAACTACTACGTGCTCACCCCGGGGGACGCCACACCCGTCTCGCAGTACATCGAGGTGCCGGCCGCGGACAGCCACCCCCTGACCGGCAAGATCCTGCTGACCGACGTCTTCGTCACCCAGCTGAACGCACTCAACTACCTCCAGTACCGGTACTTCGACTCCGGCAGCGAGGTGGTCTCGGGGCCCGACCTGCTCGGCCCGACGCCGGACGAGAGCCAGTTCCTGGCCCAGGGCTACCTCCAGATGGCCCAGGCGCAGTCGTTCGCCACCGCGGCGGCACTGACGCGTCTCGGCTACAAGGTCACTTCCACGAATGCGGGCGCGCTCATCTACGGGATTGAGCCCGGCTCCCCGGCCGCCAAGACGCTGAAGGTGGCCCAGGTGATCACCGCCGTGAACGGCACCGCCACGTCGACCGACTGCGCCCTGATCGACGCACTGCACGGGTTGAAGCCCGGCACGAGCGTCCCGCTCAGCGTCGAGGAGTCGTCCATCAACGACGTCGGTGACTTCGTGCCCGGGCCCACCGTGACCAAGTCGGTGACGCTCGGGACTCCCCCCAAGGGGCTGGTGGACACCGACTGCGGGCCGCCGACGAGGCCCACGGCGTTCCTCGGTATCGATCCGCAGACGCAGCCGGACTGGCAGTTCCCGGTGAAGGTGACCGTGCACACGCAGGACATCGGCGGCCCGTCCGCCGGCCTGGCCATGACGCTCGGCATCATCGACAAGCTGAGCAGCGGGCGCCTCACGGGCAACCGGATCGTGGCCGCCACCGGCACGATCGACCAGTACGGCAACGTCGGTGACGTGGGCGGCGTGGCCGAGAAGACGATCGCGGTCGAGCGGGCGGGGGCGACCGTCTTCTTCGTGCCCTCAGTGGAGCTCAAGACGGCGGAGTCCAAGGCGACCCCGCAGCTGCACGTCTATGCCGTGAGCAACCTGAACCAGGTGCTCCGCATCCTCGAGCGCCTCGGGGGCAACGTGCCCACCAAGCCTGTGCCGGCCCAGGCGGCGCCGTAGGCTCTGGCCATGCCTGAAGGCCGCGCCCCCATCTCATCGTCCCGCATCGCGACCGGGGACATCGCCCGTCACTCGTTCGCCATCGTGCGGCGGGGCTTCGACACCGATGAGGTACGGGCCTATCTCCAGTCGGTGTCGCGGAGCATCGAGGCATTCGAGGAGCGCGAGCAGGAGCTGCGGGCCGCCGTGGCCGAGGCCGAGGAGCGGGCCGCCCACCCCGTCGTCGACGAGGCCACCCTCACCACGTCGCTCGGGCAGCACAGTGCGCAGATCCTGCGCCACGCCCACGAGGAGGCGGCCCGGATCGTCGTCCAGGCCCAGGAGGGGGCGGCCACGCTGCTACGCGAGACCCAGAGCCAGGTCGACGAGCTGCAGGCGCGCACCGAGGCCTCGTCCGCCGAGCGCGTCGTCGAGGTCGAGCTGCTCGTGGCGAACGCCGAGCAGGAGGCCCGCGTCGAGAGCGAGCGCATCTTCGCCGAGGCGGTGGCGGACGGGGAGGCGGTCATCGCCCGTGCCAAGGACGAGGGGCGGGCCCTCCTGGAGCAGGTCCAAGAGGCCCGGCGGCGGGTACTGGCCGACCTGGCCTCGCGGCGTCGCGCGCTCGGGATCCAGATTGAGCAGCTCCGTGCCGCCCGCGACGAAATGGCCGCGTCCGTGCTCGGCGTGCGCGACAAGGTGGACGGGATCCTGACCCACCTGGAGCGCACCGACGAGGAGGCGCGGGCCGCCGCGATGGCCGTCGGTGACCAGTTCCGACTGCACGGCGCCGACGATGGCCCCCACGACCAGGACTCGGTCGACGAGGCGACGGGGGAGTCGCCGGCGACCGCTGCGAGCGGTGAGGGCCCCGGTGCAGAGCCGGGGGACGACGCCGCCGGCGCACCGGCCGCCGCCCCCTCGGTCGACGAGCTCTTCGCCCGCATCCGCGCCGGAACCGGGGAGGCCGGCGGGCCCGCGAAGGCTGCGGCGGCGCCCGGGGCCCTGCCCGAGGCCCAGGCGGGCGAGGCCGGTGCGGACGCCGGTGGGTCAGTGGTCGTGCCGCCGGAGGGCGAGGCCGAGGCGCCGCCAGGTCCCGACGACGAGCTCATCGCGCGGCGTGACAAGTTGCTGGCGCCGGTCACGGCGCGGCTGAGCCGCACGGTCAAGCGCGCCCTGGGCGACGACCAGAACCGGTTGCTCGACCGGCTCCGCAGCGCGCCGTCGCTGACGGTCGACGAGCTCCTGGGCCCCGAGGACGAGCACATGGCCGGGTTCGCCGCCGCGGCACGCAGCCACCTGGCCGAGGCGTTCACCGCCGGCACGGCGTTCGGCGGGGCAGGAAAGGCGACCGTCCCCGAGGGCGACGCGATCGAGCAGTCCGAGGAGGGCCTGGCGCACGTCGTCGTGGCCATGCTGCGCCGCCAGATGGCGGACGGGGGCGGGGAGCTCAGCGACCGGGTGGGTGCCGCGTTCCGCGAGTGGCGCGGCGAACGGGTGGAGCGGTTGGCGGGTGACTACGCGACGCAGGCGTTCTCGGCCGGTGTGACGGCGGCCGGCGGGGACGGCAAGGTGCGCTGGGTGGTCACGTCCGCGAGCGGCTGCTCGGACTGCGAGGACGATGCGCTCGCCGGCGCCGTCAGCGCGAGCGAGACGTTCCCGACCGGCCACGCCCATCCACCGGCTCACTCGGGCTGCCGGTGTCTCGTTGCCCCTGCGGACGACTGACCAGGGGTTCCGACTGTTCGGATCCGTGTGGGGCCTGGCCGTTGGGGCCGGGTTGGTGGACGTTAGGCTCCCCTCGTGCGCATCCCCAGCGACCTGACCGCTGATCCCTCGCCGCGTCGACGCCACCGGGCCCGCTGGTGGCTCATCGGCTTCGCGGTCGTTCTCGTCATTCTCCTGATATCCCTGCGGTCGCTGGCGGGCATCTGGACCGACAGCCTCTGGTTCTCCTCGGTCGACTACCACAACGTCTTCTCGACCCTTCTCGCCATCAAGCTCGGCCTCTTCGGCGTGTTCGGCGCCATCTTCTTCGCCGTGCTCTGGGTCAACCTCGTCGTGTGCGACCGCATCGCGGGGCACGACATCGTGCTCGCCCAGGAGGACGAGCTTGTGCGCCGCTACCAGCAGTTCGTGCGGCCGTACGCCGGCCGGATCTACGTGGCGCTGGCATTCGTCCTGGCCCTGATCGGAGCCTCGGGGACCATCAGCCAATGGAACAACTGGATCCTCTTCCGCCACGGCGGCAGCTTCGGGGTCACCGACCCGCAGTTCCACAAGGACATCGGCTTCTACGTCTTCAAGCTCCCCTTCCTGACCTTCATCGTCGACTGGACGCTGGCCATCCTGATCGTGACGCTGGCCGTCACCCTCGTGTTCCACTACTTCAACGGGGGGATCCAGCCCCAGCGCGGCCTGCCGCGGGTCCGGCCGCCCGTCAAGGCGCACATCTCCGTGCTGCTGGCCCTGATCGCTCTGGACAAGGCGGCCGGCTACGTCCTGCAGCGCTGGTCGCTCGTGAACGCGCAGGACGGCTACGTCAACGGCGCCGGATACACCGACGTGCACGCACGGCTGCCCGCGGAGACGCTGCTCGTGTACGTGTCGATCTTCGCGGCGGGGATCCTGCTGTTCAACATCCGCCGCCAGGGCTGGACGCTCCCGGTGCTGGCGATCGGGATCTGGGCCTTCGTGGCGCTGGTCGTCGGGATCATCTACCCGGCCCTGCTGCAGACGCTGAAGGTGACGCCCGCGCAGAGCTCGCTCGAGGCGCCGTACATCCAGCGCAACATCACGGCCACCCGGGACGCCTACGGGCTGAACAACGTCAAGGTGCACCAGTTCCCGGCGTCCACGAACATCACCGCCAGCCAGACGGTGGCCGCCAGCCCGACCATCGCCAACATCCGGCAGTGGGATCCCGACCCCAGCATCTCGCTGCAGACGTTCCAGCGCCAGCAGGGCATCCGCTCGTACTACTCGTTCCCTGCGCTCGGTGTGGACCGCTACACATCCGGTGGCCAGTTGACGCCGGTGCTGATCGGCGTGCGCACGATCTCGGCGTCGAACGTGCCCTCCCCATCGTGGGTGAACACCCATCTGCAGTACACCCACGGCAACGGCGCCGCAGTGGCTCTGGCCAACCAGACCAACTCCAACAACCCCGTCTACGCGGTGCAGCAGGTGCCGCCGACGTCCTCGGCCGGGCTGCCCGACATCACGCAGCCGTCGGTCTACTTCGGGCTGGGCGAGACGGGCTACGTCGTGGCCAACACCAAGCAGGAGGAGGTCGACTACCAGAACGGCAGCACCAACGTGGAGAGCCACTACACGGGCAGCGGTGGCGTCCAGCTCTCGTCGATCTTCACCCGGGCGGCCTTCGCCCTGCGGCTGGGCGACTTCAACCTTTTGATCTCGAGCCAGATCACGAACAAATCGCGCATCATGTTCGTCCGCGACCCGGTCGCCATGGCCCAGAAGGCGGCCCCGTTCCTCAGCTTCGACCACGACCCCTACGCGGTCATCAACGATTCCCCAGGCCCCGATCGCGGGCACATCGACTGGGTTGTCGACGGCTACACGACGACGGCCAACTACGCGTACTCGCAGAACGCGGACACCCAGCAGGTGGCCATCGGGAGCAACCTTCCGCCCAGCTACAACTACGTGCGCAACTCGGTCAAGGTCGTCATCGACGCCTACTCCGGCAAGATGACGTTCTACGACGCCGATCCCAGCGACCCGATCCTGCAGGCGTACTCGGCCGCGTTCCCCCACATGTTCGTCCCGCTGTCGAAGGTGAGCCCGCAGCTGCTGGCCCATCTTCGCTACCCAGAGGACATCTTCTCCATTCAGTCCGCCATCTACGGCCGCTACCACCTGACCAATTCGCAGCAGTTCTACGCAGCCAGCAACGCGTGGCAGCTCTCGCCCACGGCCGGTGCCGGCCCGCAGTCCCAGGCGCTGCTGGCTGAGAACACCTACAACAATCAGGGCCAGCTGGTCTCCACCACGCCGGCCCGCATGGCGCCCCAGTACCAGGTGTACTCGCTGCCGAGCACATCCCAGCAGGTCTTCACCGTCTCGGACGGCTTCGTCCCGGCGTCACAGTCGAGCCTCTCGGGCTCCAACCAGAACTTCAACCTGACGGCGTGGTTGGTGGGGCTGTCGGATCCCGGGCAGTACGGCCAGCTCGACCTCTACGAGACGCCGCAGGGGACGTCGGGCCCGGCCAACGCGGACGCCGAGATCTCGGCAAATTCGACGGTGTCGAAGGATATCTCGCTGCTGGACACGAAGGGTTCTGAGGTCCTGCTCGGGGAGACGCTCATGGTCCCCATCGCGGACTCCATGGTGTACCTGCGCCCGCTGTACGTGGCGGCGTCGACGAACCCGCAGCCCCAGCTGGAATACGTCGTGGCCGCGCTGGGCAAGAACGTGCAGATCGACACGTCGCTGTCGGCCGTCCTGAGTGACCTGCTCCAGACCACCGTCTCGCTGCCGTCGGGGGCGAGCGTCCCCTCGACCGGCACGGTGCCGACGGCGGTGGCGGGCTTTCTGTCCGCAGCCCAGACGGACTACACCAACGCACTCGCCGCCTTGCACGCCGGGAACCTGGCGGGGTTCCAGTCCGACATCCAGGCCATGCAGCAGCAGATCACGCAGGCCCAACAGGTGATCGGGGCACCGACGTCGACCTCGACGACGACCACGACGACGCTGCCCAAGGCCGGCAAGGCGTCGACGAAGAAGACGACCGGCTCGACGTCGACGACGTCCTCCACGTCCTCCGGCTCCTCCAGCACGACCACGGTGCCGACGAGCACCGAGCCCAAGGGGGGCGCCACCACCACC
>JBEKVF010000005.1:0-16018 GCA_049514295.1 Acidimicrobiales bacterium | reverse complement strand
GTCTCGCACAGGTTCGAACCCCGGTGAGCGGCGCCACGGAAGGGCACCGCACCGGCCGGCGGTGGTGCGGGCGCGCCCGCGTCGGGCACCACGGGGGGCATCGTCACCGGCGCGAGCCTGACGATGGAGGAGCTCTGTGCGGCCAGCGGGCTGTCCGCCGAGGCGGTGGCGGGGCTCGAGGGTTTCGGCCTGATAGAGCCCGTCACGGTGGCGGGAATCCAGACCTACGACGAGGACGCCCTGACCCTGGCGAACCTGGCCGCGGCTTTCGGGGTCTTCGGGATCGAGCCGCGCCACCTGCGCCTCTACCGGAATGCGGCGGACCGGGAAATGGGGCTGATAGAGCAGGTCGTCATCCCGCTCCTGCGCCAGCGCAACCCCGAGTCCCGGCAGCGGGCGCTCGAGGGAGCCGAGCAACTGGCGGCGCTCGGCCAGTCGATGCGAGCCACGTTGCTCCGCCAGGCGCTCAGGCGGCATCTGGGGGGGTGACGCAGGGCCGGTATCCGGCGCTACATTTCTCTTATGGTCCGTGTGCTACTCCGAGCCGTCAGGGTGGACCTGCAGTCCAACACGCCGGTGCTGCTCCTGCAGGAGACCGAGGGGGAGGGCCGGACGCTGCCGATCTTCATCGGGAGCCCCGAGGCAACGGCGATCGCCTACGCCCTGCAGGGTGTGACCATGCCCCGGCCGCTCACGCACGACCTGATGAAGGACATGCTCGGTGCCCTGGACATCAGCGTCGAACGCGTGATCATCACCGAGCTGCGGGCATCGACCTACTACGCCGAGTTGCACCTCGTACGAGGTGACGAGCGGACGATCGTCTCCAGCCGGCCCTCCGACGCGGTCGCGGTCGCGGTGCGCACGGAGACGCCGCTGTTCGTCTCCGACGAGCTCATGGAGTCCGAGGGGATCATCCTTGCGCTCGACGCCGAGGACGATGAGGTGGACACGCCGGACGAGTTGGTGGGTCAGTTCCGCCAGTTCCTCGACTCCGTGCGCCCGGAGGACTTCGAGGCGTGACGCCACCTCGCTGGGCGCTCGCCCTACTGGCGGGCGCCGCACTCCTCCTCGCCGCGTGCAGCAGCAGCCCGAGCACGCCGCCGCGTTCCACCACGACCACCCGCGCGTCGGTACCGACCACCGCGGCGACGACCACGACCACGTTGGCGCCCACGACGACGTCAACAACGGCTGCGGCCTCGTCGGCCTGCAACCACGTCACGGCCTCAGCCGGCGAGTCACAAGGGGCGGCCGGGACCATCACGGGGGTGATCACGGTCACCAACACGGGTACGTCGACGTGCACGGCCAACGGCTACCCGATGGTTGCCCTGCTCTCGGGAAGTGGGGCGCCTCTGACGGTCACCATGGTGAACGGGCTGTCGGTCAACCTGTCGGGTCCGGCCAACGCGTCGCCGTCCCTGGTCACGGTGGCGCCGTCGTCCACCGCGCAGTTCGCCTACCAGTACTCCGACGTGCCGGTGGGCTCGGAGACGGCCTGCCCCACTTCCGAGATGGCCACCGCGACCATGCCGGGAGCCACGACGGCCTCCCCGACGTTTGCGCTGGCCATCGGCCCCTGCGGCAACGGGACCATTCGGGTCTCGCCCGTCTACACCCCGTCCTGACGGCCTCTAGCGGCCCGGGCTGACCAGGATCCGGCCCCGCACGGCGGCGTCGAGCACGCGGTTGAGTGCCGCCGTGAGCCCGTACAGGCCGATCTCCTCGTTGACCATCTCCTCGCAGTGCCCGAGCGGGAACGCGTCGGCCATGTCCGCCCACAGGGCTCGGCGCTCCTCTATCGGCGTTGTCACGGTGTCGATCCCCAGGAGGGCCACGCCGCGCACGATGAACGGGTAGACGGTGGTGGCCAGGTCGTTGCCTCCCGTGAGTCCGCTCGCCGCCACGGCGCCGCCGTAGCTCACCGTGCGAAGCGCCTCGGCCAGGGCCATGCCACCGACGCAGTCGACCACGCCGGCCCAGAGCTGGGGCCCGAGCGTGCGGCCGTCGTCCTCGGTGAACTGGCGCCCGACCACCCGCGACGCACCCAGGCTCCTCAGGTAGTCGTGCTCGGCCGTCTTGCCCGAGGAGGCGACCACCTCGAAGCCCTCGTGGGACAGGAGCGCGACGGCCGCGCTGCCCACGCCACCGGAGGCCCCCGTCACCAGGATGGGCCCGTCACCGGGTTTCGTGCCGTGTTGGACGAGGCGGCGCAACGACATGAGCGCGGTGAGGCCGGCCAGCCCGATGATGGCGGCGTTGCGACAACTCAGCGCGTCGGGCAGCGGCACGACCCAGTCCGCCGGGACCCGCGCGTACGCGGCGAAGCCGCCGTGCCGGGCCACACCCAGGTCGTAGCCCTGCGCGAGCACGGGCTGGCCCACGACGAAGTCGGGGCTCGTGCTCTCCTCGACGATGCCCGCCAGCTCCACCCCGGGGACGAGCGGGAAGATGCGGGCCACGCGGTTGCCCGGTCGCGTGACCATGGCGTCCTTGAAGTTGACGGCGGACCACTCGACCCTGACGAGCACGTCGCCCGCAGGCAGGTCTGAGAGGTCGAGCTGGACCACCGTCGGCCGGATGACGGCACCCTCCTGGGAGAGCAGGTAGGCCGGGAAGCGCACCGGCTCACTGTAGAGGCCCCTGTCGCTGCTGCCGCCCGCGGGCCGGTGCACCGGGTACGTTCGGACAGTGGCCACCACTGAAGGTTACGGGCGTTGGGTCTCGCCGCTCGCGCCGGGCGACGTCGCCCGGGCCAAGGTCTCGCTCTCGGAGCTCTGCTCCGACGGTGACGCCCTCTACTGGCTGGAGTCGCGTCCGGTGGAGTCCGGTCGCGTCGTCATGGTCCGGGCCGGAGCGGACGGTCTGGCCGACCACTCGCCGGGCGAGGTGAGCATCCGCAGCCGCGTCCACGAGTACGGCGGGGGCGCCATGTGCCTCGTGCCGGGGAGGTCGGCGGGTGCCTTCGCCTACGTCGACCAGGCCGACCAGCGGGCGTGGTTCTCCGACGGCCCCGCGGCCGCGGGCACCGCCGGGTTCGCCACTCCGCGACCGCTGACCGCCGCGCCTCCCGACGGCCAGGTCCACAACCACGGGGGGCTCAGCGCCACCGCGGACGGTGACTGGGTCCTGGCGGTCAGGGAGGTCCATTCGGAGGGAGCGAGCCGGCCCACGCGCAGCGTGGTCGCGCTGTCGACCCGCGGGGCCGAGCCGTACGAGACCACAGTCCTCGATGGTCACGACTTCTTCGGGTCGCCTCGCGTGGATCCGACGGGTGAGCGGCTGGCCGTGGTCGTGTGGGACCACCCCGACATGCCATGGGACGCCTCGACGGTTCTGGTGCTGCCGCTCGCCCGGACCGGTAGCACCGGCACCCTCCAGGCGGCCGGGGCGCCCTGGCCGGTCGCGGGTGGGCCCGGGGAGTCCGTGGGCCAGCCGGCCTGGCGCCGCGACGGCGCGTTGCGCTTCGTCTCCGATCGGCGGGGGTGGTGGCAGCCCTACGTCCACCCCGGGCTCCCGGGCACGGACTCGGCGGTGCGGGCGCTCACCGACGTCGCGGCCGAGTTCCACGGGCCGGACTGGGTGCTCGGGCAGTGCACCATGGCCGAGCTCGCCGACGGTACCCTGGTGGTCCGCATGAGCGCGTCCGGGAGCGACTCACTGATCCCGTTCGCGCCGGGCGCCGCCGCACCGGGCGAGGCTGGGGCACCGCCTCCGTTGGACCAGCCGTGCGTCTCGATTTCCGCGCTGTGCACCCACCGTGACGGGCTGGCACTGATCGGCAGCACGCCCGACACGCCTGCGAATGTCTGGGTGTGGACGCCGGGCCACGCCGCCCGCCCGCTGCGCCCAGCGGCCGGGCACGCGCTCGGGCCCGGTGACGTCTCGCCGGGGGAGCCCTTCACGCTGACGGGGCGCTCGGGGCGCCCCGTGCACGGCACGCTCTACCGTCCGACGTCGGCCGGTACGACCGGGCCGGCGGATCGCACGCCACCGCTCGTGACCTGGTGTCACGGAGGGCCCACGTCCTCGTGCCAGGCGGGGCTCGACCTTACCCTGCAGTTCTTCACGACCCGCGGCTTCGCCGTGGCGTGCGTGGACTACGCGGGCAGCTCGGGCTACGGGCGGTCCTACCGCTGTGCGCTGTGGGGACAGTGGGGTGTCGCCGACGCCGAGGACAGCCTCGATGCGGCGCTGCACCTCGCGGCGCGGGGCGACATCGACCCGCAGCGGATGGCGATACGCGGCGGCAGCGCCGGCGGCATGACCGCCCTCAACGCGCTCGCGGCGGGGGAGGGGTTCGGGGCCTGCGCCTCGTGGTACGGGGTGACGGACCTCATGGGCCTGGTCGCGACGACGCACGACTTCGAGGCGCACTACACGGACCGCCTGATCGGCCCGCTTCCGGAGTCGCGGGCGCTCTATGTGGAGCGCTCGCCGGT
Source organism: Acidimicrobiales bacterium (assembly GCA_049514295.1). Classification (GTDB taxonomy): domain Bacteria; phylum Actinomycetota; class Acidimicrobiia; order Acidimicrobiales; family RAAP-2; genus Bog-473. Next base: position 11,573 of record JBEKVF010000005.1, on the reverse strand, counting down.
GAGCAGGGCCGCGTCCATGGCGGGGTCGGTCCTGCTCCTGCAGGGGACGGAGGACGCCGTCGTGCCGCCGTCACAGGCGGAATCGATGCGTGACGCCCTGCGCAGCGCGGGCACCCATTGCGACCTACGATTCTTCGAGGGCGAGGGGCACGGGTTCCGCCGGGCCGACACGCTTACCGCATGCCTGGAGGCCGAGCTGTCGTTCTACCTGGAGGAACTCCACCTCTAGGAAATTCTCCTAGGATCACCGAGGGGTGCACTCCTGTGCATCTCCCGTGTGCGAGGCTTTTTCGAGAGACGCCATGCCGACCAATTCCGCAACGATCCCGAGCTGGGCTGCCCCGGTCGTCGACCTGTGGCAGCGGGCGCTCGACCGGACGAAGCGGATCTCCCCCGAGTCGGGTGACGCGCTGCTGTACCTGGCGAGTGCTGTGTTCGCGCTGGCCACCATCTACACGTCGACCAATGCGCTTTACCAGGTGTGGGGGCGCATGGCCCTGTCACCCTTCGCCTTCGGCGCGCTGGCGTCGGCTGTCCTCGCGTGGGCGGTGCAGCGCGCCCGCAGGCGACAACCCGGCCACCGGCTGACCGAGCTCCAGCACCGGCGCGCCTGGCTGGCTCGGATCGTGGTGGCGGTGTGCGTGTTCGCCGGCGCGCTGGCCATCCCGCTCGGCCTCGAGATCCTGTGGCGCTTCGACGGTGTGGCCGGGTCCCACCAGCAACCCGAGGTGGTCACCGTGGAGGTCGGCGGCCAGGACCTCGTCCGGGGCCAGGATCCCTACCACCCCCTGATCCGGCTGCCCCACGCCGTCAAGTACCACGCGCCCGGGGAGCCCGACTACGCGGGGTTCCTGCCCTACCTGCCGCTCATGGCGGTGGCGGGCATCCCGAGCGAGATCTGGCCGAACAACGGGCTGAGCGACGCCCGCATCTTCTTCTGCCTGACCACGCTGGCGGTCGCCGCGGTGGCGCTCTACCTCTGCCGGGCCGACGGGCGCCGCAAGATCCGTGCCCTCCAGGCGCTGGTCATCCTGCCGCTGGCGGCGCTGCCCCTGGCGACCGGAGGGGATGACATCCCGGTGGCCGCCTTCCTCCTGCTCGCCATGGTGCTGGCACAGCGGCGACGACCGTTCGCCTCGGGCGTGGTCTTCGGCATCGCGTCCGCCATGAAGTTCACCGCGTGGCCCCTGGCCGCGCTGGCGCTCTTCGCGGCACGCGGCCGCAACGGCGAGCGGCGGCCACTCTCCATGCTCGCCGGCATGATCGTCGTCGCGGTGCCGACGATCTTCCCGTTCGCCCTGCGTGGCCCCTTCGCCCTCATCGACGACGTGGTGCTGTTCCCCCTCGGCCTCAGTGCCATCCCGTCCACCGCGGCCAGCGCGCTCCCCGGACACGAGCTCGTGAGCACGTTCCCCTCGCTGAGCCGGGCGTTGCCGCTCGGGGTAGGGATCGTGCTCGCCGTACTGTTGGCCCGGCACCTGTACCGGCACACGCCGCGCACCGCGTCCGAGGTCTGCAACATCGCGGGCGTGGTGATGTCGGTGCTCATCCTGCTGGCCCCGAACCCGCGTGTGGGCTACCTGCTCTACCCGATCAATTTCTTCGTGTGGGCCTACCTGCTGGCCGAGCCGGCGGATGGGCCCGAGTTGTTGCCCGACGACGCCGTCACGCCGACGGAACAGACGGTCGCCGCCTCGACCCGCTGAGCCCAACCCTCGCCACGCCGGAGGGCAGACGACTCAGTCGGAATCGTCGCTCTCCTGGAGGAGCCGGATGGTGAACTCCGTCTGGCCCCGAGCCGGGCCGCCGCGGCTGAAGGTCGTGGGTGAGACGGTCGCCCCCATCTCCCAGTAGTAGCCGTCGGCTCCGGCCAACTTGCCCAGGACCTCGAGCGCGCCGGGATCGTTGGCGGCCGGCCCCCGGTCGAAGACCTGCCAACCCTGGAGCCGCATGTCCGCCGCGTAGAATGCCAGGAGGGCTCCCTGGGAGTCGCCGGAGCGCAGGACCACCTGGGAGTCGAACTGGCCGGCCCCCCCGGCGTTGTTCTGGTGCGAAATCCCGACGGAGCCGACCGGGATGGAGACGGCGTTGAGGATGTTCGTCGGCGGCTCTCCGGAGCTGACGATGGGGGCGAGCACGGCGGTGGCGGGCTCCGCCCGCAGCGTGGTGCCGGCCACGGAGCTCGCCGCGGTGCCGTGCCGCACCGGAGCCGGGCTCTGCGACGAGAGGATGCCGATGGCGACGAACACGACGAGGATGAGCACGGCCAGACCGAGGACGACCATGGCCGGTCGCATGGAGATCCCTCCGGTCGTCGGGGGCCGGAGCGGTTCGGCCGGGGCCGCTCCCTTGCCGAGGACCTCGGTGTCGGTGTCGTGCAGCGTCATGTCCGACCCAGCCTACGGCGAGGTGGACCACCCGAAATGGTCGAGGGGACCGTGCCCCGAGCCGAGGTGCCAGCCGGCACCTCCGACCAGGGCTCGCGTCACGAAGGCCTTGGCCTCGGCGATCGCAGCCGGCACGGTCGCCCCGAGGGCCAGATTGGCGGCCACGGCGGCGGAGAGCGAGCACCCCGTGCCATGGTCGTTGCCGGTGGCCACACGCGTGCCGGGCAGCACGACGACCCCTTCGGGTCCGGCCACGACGTCGTCGGCGGACTCGGTGAGGTGGCCACCCTTCACCACCACGTAGCGGGCCCCCGTCGCCCTGATCCGCTGTGCCACGTCCACCCGGGCGTCGAGGGTTCCGAGGCACTCCACGGTCGTGTCGCCGAGGACGGCGGCCTCGCGCAGGTTCGGGGTGGCAACGACGGCATGGGGGAGGAGTTGTCCGAGGTACGCCTCTATGCCGTCGGGCTCCATGAGGCGGTGCCCGCTGGACGACACCAGGACGGGATCGACAACCAGGTGGGGCAGCTTGCCCGCGGCGGCCAGGCCGGCCACCTCGCGGACGATGGCCGCCGTGGCGAGCATCCCGGTCTTCACACCGCCCACGGCGAAGTCGTCGAGCACGGTCTCGACCTGCAGGCGGACGAACGCGGCCTCGAGCGCCACGACGCCGCGCACCTCGGCCGTGTTCTGCGCGGTGACGGCGGTGAGGGCGCAAGTGCCATGCACGCGGTGTGCCGCGAACGTCTTGAGGTCGGCCTGCGCGCCGGCGCCACCGCCCGAGTCCGACCCGGCGATGGTCAGCGCCGTCGGTGGGGTCGCGTCCGGCACCGAGCCACCATAGGCGGGCACCGGGGTATCGTCGTCCGGTGACACCCAACGACGCCCGGGAGGCGACGGCGGATCACCTGACCGTCGCCGGTGAGGTCCTGGCGTCGCGCCTCCTGCTCGGCACCGGGGGTATGACCAGCCTCGATGCGCTGCGCGCCGTGCTCAGCGCATCGGGAACCGCGATGGCGACCGTCGCGGTGCGGCGGGTCGAGGCCTCGGGGCGGGGCGCGCTGCTGTCGCTCCTCGACGAGCTCGGCGTGCGGGTCCTGCCCAACACGGCGGGGTGCGCGACCGCGTCGGAGGCCGTGCTCACGGCCAAGCTGGCTCGCGAGGCGTTCAGCACCGACTGGGTCAAGCTGGAGGTGATCGGCGACGACCGCACCCTGTTGCCGGACGCGGTCGAGCTCCTGTCTGCCGCGGAGCAGCTGGCCGAGGACGGGTTCGTCGTCCTTCCCTACACGACCGACGACCCCGTCCTGGCGTTGCGTCTGCAGCAGGTGGGGTGTGCCGCGGTCATGCCGCTCGGGTCGCCCATCGGCAGCGGGCTTGGCATCCGCAACCCCCACAACATCGCGCTTCTCCGGGAGGCGGTCGAGGTCCCTGTCATCCTCGACGCCGGCATCGGCACCGCGTCCGACGCCGCCCTGGCGATGGAACTGGGGTGCGACGCGGTGCTGGTGGCCACGGCGGTCAACCGGGCGCACGACCCGGTGGCCATGGCGCGGGCCATGCGCCTGGCGGTCGAGGCGGGGTGGCAGGCTCGCGTCGCCGGCCGCATCCCGGTCCGTTTCCACGCCGAGCCGTCCAGCCCGCTGGAGGGCAGGGCCGACCTGCTGGCCGGGGGGTCGCCTCCGGACGCCTGAGCTGGGCTGTGCCTTGACGCAGTTCTGAGGGCACCCTAAAGTTAGGTCCACCTAACTTTCGGAGCGACCCAGGTCGGAGAGGTGTCACGGTTCGATGCGAGGCTCGCGGTGGCGGTCGGGGGAGCGGACCGTGCGGCGCGCCCTGAGCGGCTGCGTGGCCGCGACACTCGGGGCGATCGTGCTGACCGGGTGCGCCCAGGGATCGGGGGGCGGGGCGACCAGCCTCACGGTCTACAGCGGCCAGCACGTGCAGACGACGGAGGCCCTGGTGGCGGCGTTCGAGCGTGAGAGCGCCATCTCGGTGAGCCTGCGCTCCGAGGACGAGGACGTGCTGGCCGATCAGATCGTCACCGAGGGCTCACATTCGCCGGCCGACGTCTTCCTCACGGAGAACTCGCCGCCGCTGCAATACCTGGCCTCGAAGGGGATGCTTGCCCCCGTCGATCCGTCGACGCTCGCCAAGACGGCGCCACGGTTCAACTCGCCGGACGGCAGGTGGGTGGGCGTGTCCGCCCGCGTCAGCGTGATGATCTACAACACCTCGCTGCTGAAGCCCGACCAGCTCCCGACGTCGGCCATGGACCTGGCCGACCCCAAGTGGAGCGGCCGCATCGCCATCGCCGGCAGTGAGACCGACTTCCAACCCATCGTCACGAGCATCGCGCGGACCTACGGCCAGAACGAGGCGCTGCGCTGGCTCAATGCGGTCAAGGCGAACGCGGGAGGCCACGACTACCCCGACAACGAGACGATCACCGCCCAGGTCAACAGCGGGCAGGTCGCTCTCGGCATCATCAACCAGTACTACTGGTACCGCGAGCGGGCCCAGGTCGGCCCCGGGGCCATGCACTCGGCCATCGCGTACTTCGCCCCGCACGACGTGGGCTACGTCGTCGACGTCTCCGGCGCCGGCATCCTCAAGTCGTCCACCCACCAGGCGGCGGCCCAGCGCTTCCTGGCCTTCCTGACCTCCGTGCAGGGGCAGGAGATCATCGCCCACAGTGAGAGCTTCGAGTACCCGATCGCGTCGGGCGTCACGACGGCGCAGCCCGAGACCCCGTTCGACAAGCTCGAACCGAACGGCATCACCGTGGCGGAGCTGGGCACGGGTGTCGAGGCGATCAAGCTGCTCCAGGAGGCGCAGCTGCTGTGACGGACGGCGGCGTGGACCACCAGCGACGACCGGGGCTGCGCCGCCTGCCACCCCTGCTGACCGCCGGCGCCGTCCTCGTCTCGGTCGTGGTGCTCCTCCCGCTCGTCTTCCTGGTGGTCCAGGCGGTCCAGGTGGGCTGGTCCCAGCTCCACCAGCTCCTGTTCCGGCACCTGACCGCGATGCTGGTGTGGGACACCGTCTCGCTCGTCGTGGTGGTCACGGTCCTGTGCGCCACGCTGGGGACGCTGGCTGCCTGGTTCGTCGAGCGCACCGACCTGCCGTGCCGCCGTCTCTTCGCCATCCTGGTCGTGATCCCGCTCGGCGTCCCGGACTTCGTAGTGAGCTTCGGCTGGCGCGCCGTCTTCCCCTCCATCGGTGGGTTCTGGGCCGCCGTCCTCGTGATGACCCTCGCCGTCTACCCCCTGGTGTTCCTGCCTGTCGCGGCCAGCCTGCGCGCGGCGGACCCGGCCCAGGAGGAGGTGGCGCGCAGCCTCGGCCTCGGCCGGGTACGCACCTTCTTGACGGTGACCGTCGGCCAGGCTCGCATGGCCATCTTCGGTGGGGCGCTCCTCGTCGGGCTCGTGGTGCTGGCCGAGTTCGGCGCGTTCGAGATCCTGGGCTACCAGACCCTGACCACCGAGATCTACAACGAATTCCAGGTGGGCTTCAACGAGCCGGCCGCCTGCGCGCTCTCCGTCATCCTCGTCCTCCTCGGGGCCCTGCTCCTGGCGAGCGAGGACTCGGTGCGGGGCCATGGCCGGACATCCCGTGTGGGCGCGGGCGCGGCGCGCCGGATCCGCCCCGTGCCGCTGGGCCGGGCCCGTCCGGCCGTGCTGGCCGGGGCCGTGCTGCTCGTCGCGCTCGCGCTGGGCGTGCCGGTGGGCGCCATCATCTACCTGATCGTCCAGGGCGGGAACACCACGCTGCCGCCCGCGTCACTCCTCATCGCGACCGGGAACACCTTCGCCTATGCCGCGGCCGCCGGCCTGGTCGCCACGCTGGCGGCGCTCCCGATCGCCTTGCTGTCGGTCCGCTTCGCCCGCCCCCGTGTGATCGCGCTCCAGAGGACCAACATGCTCGTCCTGGCCGTTCCCGGTCTCGTGATCGCGCTGAGCTTCACGTACGTGACCGAGCACTTCCTGCAGGGTCGCTTCTACCAGACCAGCCCACTCCTGGTGCTGGCCTACGCCATCATGTTCTTCCCCCTTGCGGTCGTGTCGGTGCGGGCCGCCGTGGCCCGTTCGCCGGTCGGGCTCGAAGAGGTGGGGAGCTCGCTCGGCGTGCGACGGCGCTCCGTCCTGTGGCGCGTGACGCTGCCCCTGATCGGGCCGGGCCTCGGGGCGGCCTTCGCTCTCGTATTCCTCGAGACGGCGACCGAGCTGACAGCCACCCTCGTCCTGCATCCGACCAACGTCGAGACCCTGGCCACACAGTTCTGGGCCTACCAGTCGAACTTGTCCTACAGCCAGGCCGCGCCGTACGCCGGAGTCATGGTGCTCATCGCCGCCGTGCCCGGGTACGTCCTCGGCCGGTGGTTCGACCGGCAGCCCGAAAGAGCGGCCATGGCCGGTGTGCCCGCTCCCGTGCCGGCGCCGACGACACTGGTGGCGGCATGAAGGACCTCCGGATCAGCGGCGTGGCCAAGTCGTTCGGCCCGCAGCGCGTGCTGCGCGGTCTCGACCTGTCCGTACCGCACGGGTCGTTCACCGCGATCCTCGGCGCGTCGGGTAGTGGGAAGACGACCTTGTTGCGGATCGTGGCCGGGTTCGAGCGACCCGACGAGGGCGAGGTCAGGCTGGGAGAGGAGGTCGTCGACGACGCGGGCCAGCGGTTCGTGCCCTCTGAGCACCGCCGCATCGGGTACGTGCCCCAGGAGGGCGCCCTCTTCCCCCACCTGAGCGTGGGGCGCAACGTGGGCTTCGGCCTTCCGCGCGGCCCCGGACGGGCGGCGCGGGTCGAAGAGTTGCTCGAACTGGTGGGCCTGTCCGGTTACCGCCGGCGCTACCCGCACCAGCTGTCGGGCGGCCAGCAGCAGCGGGTCGCGCTGGCTCGTGCCCTGGCGATCGAGCCCGAGATCGTGCTGCTCGACGAGCCGTTTGCGTCGCTCGATGCCGCGCTACGCGCCTCGGTCCGGGCCGACGTGCTCGGGGTGCTGCGGCGGGCCGGCACGACGTCCATCCTGGTGACCCACGATCAGGACGAGGCGCTCTCCATGGCCGATCAGGTGGCCGTGCTCCGTCGGGGGTTGATCGCTCAGCTCGACACGCCGTCCGCGCTGTACGGGCGCCCGGGGGACGCCGAGCTGGCGCGGTTCCTCGGCGAGTCCAATGTGCTGGAGTGCGAGGTCCACGATGCCGTCGCCGCCACCGCACTCGGCCGCCTCGCCGTCGAGCCGTGGACGGGCCCCGCGGGCGGCGGGAGCGCGCGGGTCATGGTGCGCCCCGAGCAGATCGTGCTGGGAGAGGTGGTCGCCGGGGCGATGGAGGGGACGGTGGCGAGCTACGAGTACTTCGGGCACGATGCCGTCGTCAGGGTCCGGCCGGGGTCCGAGGGCCTTCCGGACCTGGTCGTGCGAGTCACCGGCGGCACACCGCTCGAGCCGGGGCACCGGGTCGGGCTCTCCGTGGTCGGCACCGTCGTGGCCTGGCCGGTGGAGCCGGCGGAGCCTACGATATCTTCCGAATAACGCCTTCGTAACTACGGCCGTGTCGTCCGGGGTGCACTAGAGTGACGGCCCGGGAGAAGGCACAGGAGGTGTGATGGCCGAGGATTCCGCAACCCATGTCGGAGGGTTTCACGGGCCGCAGGTGTGTGGCCTCGTGGGGATCACGTACCGCCAGCTCGACTACTGGGCCCGTACGGGCCTGCTCCAACCCTCCGTGGCCTCGGCCAAGGGGAGTGGCTCCCGACGCATCTACTCGTACTCCGACGTGCTCGAGCTCAAGGTGATCAAGCAACTGCTCGACGCGGGTGTCTCTCTCCAGTCGGCCCGCCGGGCCGTCGAGTGCCTGCGCGAGGACCTGGGCTCGGACCTGGCGTCCGCCAATCTGGTACTCACCGGGACGAGCTCGGTCCTGGCCTGGTCGAACGGAGAGGTCGTCGACCTGTTGGCCGGTGGCCAGGGCGTGTTCAACATCGTGCCGCTGGCGGGAGTCGTTGAGGAACTCGACGCTGACATCGTGCGCCTCGACACCCTGGTTCCGGCCACCGCCGCCAAGGGGCGCCCGGCTCGGGCGCCCAGGGCGCGGGCCGCGGGGGAGTGAGCGCGACGGACCCCGCACGCAACGGGCGCACGAGCCATCCGGCCTGTGTGCCCGCGGGGCAGATCCGGTTCGCCCATCCCTCCGAGCGCGTGTTCGCCGCATTGCTCGACCTTTCGGGCGAGCGCTGGCAGTACGAGCCGGTGGAGTTCCCCCTCGAGTGGGACGCGGAGGGATCACCCGTGTCCGGCTTCCGCCCGGACTTCTACCTGCCGGGCCGCGGGGTCTTCATTGAGCTCACGACGGCGGACCAGCGCCTGGTCACCCGCAAGAACCGAAAGGTTCGGCGCATGCGCGAGCTCTACCCGGAGGTGCCGATCCACGTCGTGTACCAGCGCGACTACACCTCGCTGCTGGCATCGCACGGCTTGCTGACCACCACCGCCGGTGCCGCCTAGTCTGGCGGTGTGAACGCCGGCGACAGCGGGAGCGGCACGTCGTCCCGGGTCTCACCCCTGTACGCGGATCACGTCGCGCTCGCAGCCAAGATGGTGCCCTTCGGTGGTTGGGACATGCCCCTGGCGTACCCGTCGGGCACGGTGGCCGAGCATCGGGCGTGCCGCCAGTCGGCCGTGGCGTTCGACGTCAGCCACCTGGGCACGGTGTGCGTGCACGGCTCGGACGCCTTCGAGCATCTGCAGCGCTCGCTGAGCAACGACCTGCGACGGATCCATCCGGGGAGGGCCCAGTACACGCATCTCCTCGACGAAGACGGCTCGGTCGTCGACGACATCATCGTGTGGTGGGTCGACGACGAACGGTTCGACGTCATGCCCAATGCCTCCAACACGAGCGACGTGCTTGCGGCCATCGGGGGCACGGACGTCACCGAGGAGAGGGCGGTGATCGCGGTGCAGGGCCCCGAGGCGCGTGCCCGCCTGGCCCAGGTGTCGCCGGAGGCCGCAGCGGTGCACCGGTTCAATGTCGAGCGGTTCGAGTGGGGCGGGGTCGCATGCCTGGTCGCCGGCACCGGCTACACGGGCGAGGACGGTGTCGAGTGCGCCGTGCCGGCCGAGGTGGCGGCAGGCTTCTGGGAGGCGGTCCTCGCGCAGGGCGTCGCCCCGGCCGGGCTGGGGGCGCGCGACACGCTGCGCCTCGAGGCGGGGCTCCCCCTGCACGGCCACGAGCTGGGTCCGGGCATCACCCCTCTCCAGGCCGGGCTGGGCTGGGTGGTCGGCTGGGACAAGGGAGAGTTCACCGGGCGGGCCGCTCTGGAGGAGGAACGGGCCAACGGCCCGGCCCGCCGTCTGCGGGGCTTCGTGGCCGACGGCCGGCAGCCGCTGCGGGACGGCTCGGAGGTGGCCCACGGCCACGACCGCGTCGGGATCCTGACCAGCGGCAACTTCTCGCCAATGCGCGAGCGGGGTATCGGGTTGGGATTCGTGGACGCCGACGCCCGCCTGCTCGACGGCGACGCGGTGACTGTGGTCCAACGCGGTCGTGAGTTGGCCGCTCGCCTGGTCCGCCCACCCCTGTGGCCGGTGCGCGAGGAGAACGACTAGCGCCGGCCGGCTGCCGACCGCGGGGAACCGGTGCCGTATAGTGGGCCCTACAACTGAATACGCCGTTTGAACCGGAGCGTCAGAGTCCCCGTAGTACGTATGCGAGGGGACGCCGGAGGAGCAACTCTCCCCGAGAAACTCTCAGGCCGACATACCGCTTCGGCGAGGCAACTCTGGAAAGCGGCGCTCCGTGCGTCCGCACCGAAGGTGGAAGTCGCACACGTGCGGCGAGACTCTCAGGTCCGATGACAGAGCGGGGAGGACGTCCAACGAGTTCCGCGTGACCCGCGGACATGTGAGGAGGCCTCCGTGAGTGAACAGCGTCCAGCCGCAGGATCCGGCGAACTCGAGCCCTTCGAGGACTTCGTGCGCCGCCACGTCGGGACCTCGGACGACGAGCAGTCGGGCATGCTCAAGGACCTCGGGTACGAGAGCCTCGACGCGTTGATCGATGCCGCGGTTCCGGACAGCGTGCGGAGCCTCGGGGAACTGGACCTTCCGCCAGCCGCCTCTGAGCGCGAGGTGCTCGAGGAGTTGCGCTGTCTCGCCGCGGACAACGTGATCGCCGAGCCGATGATCGGGCTCGGCTACTACGGCACGATCACCCCCGGCGTCATCAAGCGCAACGTGCTCGAGAGCCCGGCCTGGTACACGGCGTACACCCCCTATCAACCCGAGATCAGCCAGGGTCGCCTCGAGGCGCTCCTGAACTTCCAGACCATGGTCTGCGATCTGACGGGCCTCGACACGGCCAACGCCTCCCTGCTCGATGAGGGGACGGCGGTGGCGGAGGCCGTCACCCTCATGCGCCGGCGCGCCACAGTCGACACTCACCGGGTCATCGTGGACGCCGACTGCCTCCCGCAGACGATCGCAATCCTGGAGACGCGGCTCGCGCCGCTCGGGATAGAGGTCGACGTGGCCGACCTCACCGCGGGGCTGCCGGAAGGTGACTACTTCGGCATCGTCCAGCAGTACCCCGGGTGCTCGGGTGCCGTCCGCGACTTCGCTGCTCTCACAGAGGACGCCCACCGGCGGGGCGCCATGGTCACCGTGGCCGCCGACCTCCTGGCGCTGACACTGTTGAAGCCTCCGGGTCAATGGGGGGCCGACGTGGTCGTGGGGTCTTCGCAGCGTTTCGGCGTGCCGCTGTGGTACGGAGGTCCACACGCGGCCTTCATGGCGGTGAAGGCCGGCCTCGAGAGGGACCTGCCCGGCCGCCTGGTCGGGTTGTCGGTCGATGCGGAGGACCGGCCTGCCTACAGACTGGCTCTGCAGACGCGCGAGCAGCACATCCGGCGTGAGAAGGCGACCTCGAACATATGTACGGCACAGGTGCTGCTGGCCGTCGTGGCCTCCATGTACGCCGTGTACCACGGGGCCGAGGGACTGAGCGGCATCGCACGCCGGGTCCACGAACGGACGGTCGATCTCGCCTCCGCGCTGCGTGGTGCGGGCTTCGTTCTCGACCACGAGGAGTTCTTCGACACCGTCGTCGTCCGGGCACCCGGCCGGGCCGCCGAGATCGTGGCGGACGCACGCGCCCGCAACGTGTTGCTCCGTCTGGTCGACGGCGA
>JBEKVF010000004.1:0-17210 GCA_049514295.1 Acidimicrobiales bacterium | reverse complement strand
AGCGGACCAGACGCCGGGCGGTCAGGGCCAGGCCCCGCCAGAACCCGTGGAGGGTGAACGCCTCGACCGCGTAGTTCGAGCAGCTCGGGTAGAAGCGACAGGGCGAGACCCGCCCCGAGGCGGCGCCCTGGTAGGCGGTCAGCAGCGCCACGGCCAGGCGGGCCGGACGGCTGAGGCGAGCTTGGGCCCCGGTCATGCGCTCACCGCCACTCGTCCCGCACGGTGCAGGGCAGCGGCCACGTCGGCGCGGAGTTCTGTCGGCCCGAGTGCGGCCGCTGCAGGCTCCAGGCGTAGGAGGTAGGCGCCCCGGGGCAGGGTCGGGGCCTCCGACCGGGTCACCTCGCGGGCTCGGCGCCGGAGCGAATTCCGTACCACGGCACCGCCGCAGTGCCGTCCAATTGCGTATCCCACCTGCGGAAACACACCTGGTGCGCTCTCCTCGGCCGGCACGAACGACGCCCGCACGGGGCCACTCGCCCCGCGCGCCCGGGAGCGCTGCAGCTCCGCAAATACAGCGCGGCTGGTGATCCGTCCGACCGTCCGAGCAGGCACGAGAGGCCCTCAGACGGTGAGGCGGTGGCGCCCCTTGAGCCGCCGTGACTTCAGGATGGCCCGCCCGGCCCGCGTGGACATGCGCTTCCGGAACCCGTGCGTGCGGGCTCGCTTCCGGGTGTTGGGTTGGTAAGTGCGCTTCACGTCAATTCAGCCTTTCGCGACGCCTGAGGGCATTTTCGGAGCCGGTCCGTCGCAGGGTTCATGTCTCGGCCTTCGAGTGGAGTCCGGCCGCCGGCGGCGAGTCCTCCCATGTTAGGCGCGATTTGGCGATCGGCTCTAGTCGCACCGGCCGGCACGGTGTACGTTCATCCAATTACCCGTACCGAGGATCGTTCCGAACATCGTGGCTGGACACCGAGGGGGGAGAAGGGGCGTTCGGCGCTAGCGGTGAATCAGGCTGGAGATCTCTGGACAAGGTGCACCGGATCCCTGCGCGACCAGGTGTCGGAGAGCACGTGGCAGCTCTGGCTGTCGGGCATCGAGCCCGTGGCCTTCGCTGACGGCGTCTTCGTCCTGTCCGTCCCCAACGGGCTGATCCGTGAGCGCGTCGAGTCCCGGTACCTGCCCATGATCGAGGACACCCTGGCCAACGAGGTGGGCACACCCGTGCGGGGCCGGCTCGAGGTCCAGGAGACGGCAGCGCCCGTCCCGGCGGCGTCGGGTCCCGACGAGGTGCTCGGACTGGCTCCCGAGCCCCAGCCCCAGACCCAGCCGCACCAGAGCGCCAAAGCGGGGCGCGAGTCGCCCGCGGTCCAACTCGACTCGAAGTTCACCTTCGAGACCTTCGTCGCCGCCTCCTCGAACCGGCTGGCCCACGCCGCGGCCCAGGCCGTCGCCGAGACGCCCGGCCGGTCCTACAACCCCCTCTTCATCTACGGCGACTCGGGCCTGGGCAAAACCCACCTCCTCCATGCCATCGGGAACTACGTCACGGAGAACTACCCCCGCCGCAAGGTGCTCTACGTGACCACCGAGACGTTCATGAACGACTTCGTCGACTCCCTGCGGACCTCCACCACGCTGGCCTTCAAGCGCCGCTACCGGGACTGCGACGTCCTGCTGATCGACGATGTCCAGTTCATGGAGCGTAAAGAGGGCCTCCAGGAGGAGTTCTTCCATACCTACAACGATCTCAAGGGCGCCTCCAAGCAGATCGTCCTCACGTCGGACCGGCCGCCCAAGTCCATCGAGACCCTGGAAGACCGGCTCCGGAGCCGCTTCCTCTCCGGGCTCATCACCGAGATCGACCCCCCCGACCTTGAGACCCGGCTCGCCATCCTGCGCTCGAAATGCCTCAGCGAGCACCAGGACGTCCCCGACGACGTGCTCGAGTTCATCGCCTCCCACGTGAAGGACAACATCCGGGAGCTCGAGGGTGCCCTCATCCGCATCTGCGCCTTCGCCAAGCTCAACAAGGAGCCGATCTCGCTCGCCCAGGCCGAGCAGGTCCTCTCGGACCTCGTGTTGGCCGGCGAGCCCCGCCGGATCACACCCCAGATGATCCTCGACGCGACCGCTGCCAGCTACGGCTTCTCCGTCGAGGCCCTCTGCGGGCCGAGCCGCACCCGTCCTCTCGTCACCGCCCGCCAGGTGGCCATGTACCTCACCAGGCAGCTCACCGACTACAGCTATCCCGCCATCGGCCGCGTCTTCGGCAAGCGCGACCACACCACCGTGATCCACGCGGTGGACAAGATCGCCGGCCAGATGCAGGAGCGGCGCCAGATCTACGAGCAGGTCACCGAGCTCATCCAGAAGATCCGTGCGGGCTCGGCCTGACCCCTCCGCTCCCCGCGCCGACGTCTCCCAAGTTGTGGTTTGCAAGAGGCAAAGGCTGTGGGTTCGCCCGGGTGACCCTGGGGACCATGGGTCCCTTTGTCCCCAGGCGTGCGCGCCCCGGGCCGGCCGCCGCCCTGCGACGGCTTCTTCTGCTCGGTGCCTTGGGGACATCTTTCGCACCGCCGAGCAGGGAGGACGGTATGTCGTCCACAATCCACACCCCTTACTACCTTTACAAGTCACACATACCTCTTCCTTCGCGATGAAGGGCTGGGGAACCTCCCGAAAGGATTGGCGTCGGTGAAGTTCAGATCCGAGCGCGATGTGCTCGTCGAGATGCTGGCAACCGCAAGTCGTGCCGTCGGAGGGCGCGGCGGCTCTTCGCCGGTCCTCTTGGGCCTGCTCCTGACGTGCACGGGTAACTCGCTGTGCGTGACAGGAACCGACCTCGACCTCACGATCCAGGTGACCGACGAGGTGATCGGCATCGACGACGGAAGTTGTGTCATTCCGGCCCGGCTCTCCACTGACATCGTGCGGCGCCTGGAGCCGGGTGCGGTGACGTTCGCCGACGACGGCGACCACATCACCATTTCCGCGGCGCGCTCCACCTTCAAACTCCAGACGTATCCCGTTGTGGAGTTCCCTCCGGTGGGCAAGACGAGTGACCCGACGACCCAACTCTCTGAGACCGCGCTCGGCGAGGCCGTTCGTCAGGTGGTCCGTGCCGCGTCGCACGATGAGGGACGGCCCTTGTTGACCGGCGTCCTGGTCTCCCGGGTGGACGGCGCACTCCGAATGGTCGCGACGGACTCGTACCGCATGGCGATGCGCGACCTGCCGTCGGGGAACGCGATCCCTGGCGAGGAGGATCTCCTGGTGCCCGCACGTGCGTTGGCCGAGCTCCAGCGGCTGCCCACCGGGACGATCTCGGAGGGGTCCGAGACGAACCGTGTGGGCGTGGCCGCCAGCACCAATGAAATCACTTTTTGGCAGGGAAACGTCCAGATCAGCACCAGGCTCCTCGAGGGGCGCTACCCGGACTACAAGCAGCTCATCCCGGACCATTACCCGAACCGATTGCACCTCGGCAAGGAGAATTTCCTCGCCGCGCTGCGTCGCGTGCAACTGCTGGTGCGGGACAACACGACGCCGGTCCGGCTCGCCATGCGTCCGGGCGGGGTGGACCTCAGCGTGCAGAGCCAGGATGTCGGGGACGCCGCTGAGGTGGTGGACGGTGACTACAGCGGCGAGGAGCTCGTCATCGCGTTCAACCCGTCGTATCTGATCGACGGCGTCGAAGCGGTGGCCGGCGACGAGGTCATCGTGGAGACCGCCGACGCATCCCGCGCCGCCACCGTCCGGGGCGCCGAGGACGACGAGTTCCGCTACCTCCTGATGCCGGTGCGGGTCTCCTGAGCGGACCGCGGTCGCGGTGAGCATCCGGCATCTCGAGCTGGCTGACTTCCGTATCTTCCACAGCGCGCATATCGAGCCCGAGCCTGACGGGACGACGGTGATCACCGGGCCGAACGGAACCGGGAAGACAAGCGTCCTCGAAGCACTCGCCTACCTCGGGACCCGCCGCTCCTTCCGTGGCGCGCCGCCCGAGGCGATGGTGCGAACCGAGGCGACGAGTGCGATCATCCGGGTCGAGATCGAGGGAGCCGACAGCCCCACACTGGTCGAGGCCGAGATCCTCCCCGCCGGCCGGAGCCGCACCTGGGTCAACCGCAAGTCCGTGAACGGTAGGAAGGAGCTGGCCGCGGCCGCTCCCTGCACGATCTTCTCGCCTGAGGACCTCGCCATCATCAGTGGCGGCCCGAAGGGCCGCCGGGACCTGCTCGACGACGCGCTGGCGCTGCTCGACCCCGAGGGCGCGCGCGCCGCCGACGAGACGGACCGCGTCCTGAAGCAGCGGGCCGCGCTCTTGCGCCAGTCGGGCGGGCGGGCCACCGGGGACGTGGCGGCCAGCCTGGACGTGTGGGATCAGCGCCTGGCCGATGCCGGCAAGGTGCTCGTGGCAGCCCGCGAGCGCCTCGTCAGCGACCTCGAGTACCTGGTCGGGGAGGCGTACAGCCGCCTGGCCGGTGCCGGTGACCAGGTGCTCGTGCAGCAGCGCTACGAGAGGAGCTGGGACGGTGACCTCCTCGACGCCCTAGTCGCCAGCCGGGTCGATGACCTGCGCCGCGGGGTCAACACGGTGGGACCGCACCGCGACGACCTCTTCCTGGCCATCGAGGGGCGCGAGGCCCGGACCCACGCCTCCCAGGGGGAACAGCGCTGCCTGGCGCTCGCCCTGCGCCTGGGCGGCCACGCGCTCATCCGGACCAGGACACCCCTGGTGCCGACCCTGCTCCTCGACGACGTGTTCTCCGAGCTCGACCCGGCACGTAGCAAGGCCCTGGTGGCGGAGCTGCCGACGGGCCAGTCGATCCTCACCACGGCGGCACCGCTCCCTCAGGGCATCGACGTGGCGCGGATCGTGCCCATCGAGTCCCTGGAGGACCGGTGAGGGACCGGCGCGGCACCGGCCCTCGCCGGGTCGATGAATCGATGCCGCGGCTCCTGGGCCGTCTCGGTGCCTCGACGACACCGGCGACCATGGAGGTCCTCTTCACCCGCTGGGAGGAACTGGTCGGGGCCGAGCTCGGCGAGCACCTGCGGCCGGTGCGGGTCGACGGCCGCGCCCTCGTCGTCGCGGTGGACCACCCGGCCTGGGCCACGCGGGCCCGCATGGAATCGGGTCAGATCCTGGCCCGGTTGAAGGAGTTCGGGGACAGCCCGATCGAGCGCCTCGAGGTGGTCGTCGAGCGCTCCTGACGGTGGCGTCAGGGGGTGCGCCGGGGACCGTTCAAGAGTGCCGAATTGACACGTCGGTCGGGTAGAATGGTGCGTTCGCATCGAAAGGCCGGATTTGCACCATTCGGGGATTCGATACGCACCGCGAAGACCATTGTTCTGAAAGGGCGCGCCTGTGGCAGTGAAGGTGGACGAGATACCAGGTAAGGCCGGTGCGTCGTACACCGAGGAAGACATCACGATCCTCGAGGGGCTCGAGGCGGTGCGCAAGCGGCCCGGTATGTACATCGGTTCCACGGGCCCGACCGGCCTGCACCACCTGGTCTGGGAGGTCGTCGACAACTCGGTCGATGAGGCGATGGCGGGGTACTGCACCAGGATCGACGTGATCCTCCTGGCCGGTGGGGGGTGCCGGGTCAGCGACGACGGGCGCGGTATCCCGGTGGGTCCCCACCAGAAGAACCCCAAGGTCTCGACCGCCGAGATCGTCCTGACCACCCTCCATGCCGGCGGCAAGTTCGGCGGGAAGGGCTACCAGGTCTCGGGGGGCCTCCACGGCGTCGGCATCTCGGTCGTGAACGCCCTCTCCACGCGGCTCGTGCTCGAGGTCGACCGGGACGGCCAGCACTGGGAGGCCGAGTTCGAGAAGGGCGGCAAGGTCAAGCACAAGATCAAGGCCACCGGCCCGGCTCCGAAGGACCGCAGCACCGGCGAGCCGCGGACGGGCACCACGGTCACCTTCTGGCCCGACGGCTCCATCTTCGATGAGACGGAGTTCCGGGCGCAGACGATCGTCGAGCGGATGCAGATCATGGCCTTCTTGAACAAGGGCCTCGAGATCCGCTTCGTGGACGAGCGCACCGACCCGGTGACCAAGACCAACTTCAGGTACAACGGCGGCATCGTCGACTTCGTCAAGCACCTCAACGCGTCGAAGGAGTCGCTCTTCCGCAAGGTGGCGGCGTTCGAGCAGGCCGAGGAGGGTCAGGAAGTCGAGATCGCGTTGCAGTGGAACGCGGGCTACCACGAGTCCATCCACTCGTTCGCCAATGGCATCTCCACCATTGAGGGCGGTATGCACGTCGAGGGGTTCTCCAAGGCGCTGACGAACGTGGTGAACCGCTACGCCCGCGCCCGCAACCTTTTGAAGGAGAAGGAGGAGAACCTCAAGGGCGAGGACATCCGGGAGGGACTCACAGCCATCATCTCGGTCCGGCTGCGCGACCCGCAGTTCGAGGGGCAGACCAAGGCCAAGCTCGGCAACGTCAGCATCCGCTCGCTCACCGAGCGCACCACCAACAAGAAGCTCAACGAGTGGCTGGAGGAGAACCCGCGCGAGGCGAGCCAGATCGTGCAGAAGTCGATGCAGGCCGCACGGGCCCGCCAGGCTGCCCAGGGCGCCCGTGACCTGACCCGCCGCAAGTCGGCGCTCGACGGTGCGGGGCTGCCGGGCAAGCTGGCCGACTGCTCCTCACGCGACCCGCGTGAGTCCGAGCTCTTCATCGTGGAGGGCAACTCCGCCGGCGGATCCGCCAAGGATGCGCGCAACCCGCACACGCAGGCGATCCTCCCGATCCGGGGCAAGATCCTCAACGTCGAGCGCGCCCGGATCGACAAGATGCTCAAGAACGCGGAGATTCAGGCGCTCATCGCGGCCATCGGCGCCGGTCTGGCCGAGGAGTTCGACGTCGAAAAGATCCGCTACCACAAGGTGATCCTGCTAGCCGACGCGGACGTCGACGGCAGCCACATCCGCACCCTGCTGCTGACCTTCTTCTACCGCCAGATGAAGCCGCTCGTCGAAGGCGGCTTCGTCTACGTCGCGCAGCCGCCGCTGTACTCGACGCTGGTGGGGAAGGAGAAGGTCTACCTCAAGGACGAGGCCGCCCGGGAGGCGTTCCTCGCCGAGCACCCGGACCACAAGCACGACTTCAACCGGCTGAAGGGACTGGGCGAAATGGACTTCGCCGAGCTGCGCGATACGACGATGGACCCAGGCAAGCGGTCTCTGCTCCAGATCAACGTCGAGCAGGCCGCGACGGCGGACGAGGTCTGCTCCATCCTCATGGGTGACGACGTGGAGCTGCGGCGCCACTTCATTCAGACAAATGCCAAAGACGTCCGCTTCCTCGACATCTGAGCGACGGGACGGGGAGTAAGGAAGACACATGCCACGTCAGTCGATACGCGGCTCGGGCCGCAGTGGAGCCGGATCGGGTGGGGGGAGCGACACCCCGCCCGGCGATGACGAGCCCGTCAGCGGCTCCATCGAGCCCATTGAGATCCAGGAGGAGATGGAGCGCTCGTTCCTCGAGTACTCCATGTCGGTCATCGTCGCCCGCGCCCTGCCCGACGTGCGAGACGGGCTCAAGCCGGTCCACCGCCGGATCCTCTACTCCATGTTCGACAACGGGCAGCGTCCCGACCGGCCCCACAGCAAGTGCGCCAAGGTCGTGGGCGAGGTCATGGGGACCTACCACCCGCACGGCGACTCGGCCATCTATGAGGCGCTGGCCCGGATGGTGCAGGAGTTCTCACTTCGCTACCCCCTGATCGACGGCCACGGCAGCTTCGGGGGCCGTGGGCCCGACGACGGTGCCGCAGCGATGCGGTACACCGAGTGCCGGCTGGCCCCGCTCGCCCTCGAGCTGATGGCGGACATCGACGAAGAGACCGTCGACATGGTCGCCAACTACGACGGTTCCGCCCAGGAGCCGGTGGTGCTCCCGGGGCGCTTCCCGAACCTTCTCGTCAACGGGTCTCAGGGCATCGCGGTGGGCATGGCGACCAACGTGCCGCCGCACAACATGGGCGAGGTGATTGATGCGGCCATCCACGTGCTGCATCACCCCGAGGCCACGCCGGACGAGCTCATGGAGTTCGTCAAGGGCCCCGACTTCCCCACCGGCGCGCTGATCCTCGGCCGCCAGGGAATCCTCGACGCCTATCGGACCGGCCGGGGGTCCATCAAGATGCGGGCCGTCGCCGAAATCGAAGAAGGCCGTACCGGCGACACCATCGTGGTCACCGAGCTCCCGTACCAGACGTCGGTCGAGGTCATTGAGCAGAAGATCACCGAGCTGGTCAGGGCCGGCGATCTCGACGGCATCAGCGGTATGCGCAACGCATCGGCGAACCAGCAGCCGCGTCTCGTCATTGAGCTGAAGCGCGACGCCAACGCCAACGTCGTCCTGAACAACCTGTTCAAGCAAACCCCGCTGCAGACCAGTTTCGGCGTGAACATGCTGGCTCTGGTGGACGGCGTGCCGCGCACGCTGAACCTCGCCCAGGCGCTCTCGCACTACATCGACCACCAGATCGAGGTCATCCGGCGCCGCTCGGAGTTCCGTCTGGAGCGAGCGCGCAACCGGGCGCACATCGTCGAGGGCCTCCTGCGCGCCATCGACATGCTCGACGCCGTGATCGCAACGATCCGAGCCTCCGCCGACCGTCCCGAGGCCCGCACCGCGCTGATGGTGGAACCGTTCTCGTTCACCGAGGTGCAGGCTACGCACATCCTCGACATGACCCTGGGCCGTCTCACCCGCCTGGGCCGCAGCGAGCTCGAGGCGGAGATGGCGGAACTGCGCGAGACCATCGCCGAGCTCGAGGCGATCCTGTCCGACGACGGCAAGCTGCGCGGCGTCATCGAAACCGAGATGACAGCCATCCGCGACAAGCACAGCAACCCGCGCCGGAGCATCGTTACCCACGACCCGGGCGAGATGGGCGTGGAGGACCTGATCGACGACGAGGAGATCGTCGTCACGATGACGAGGGCGGGCTACATCAAGTCCGTGGCCGCGGCGGCCTTCCGCACCCAGGGCCGCGGCGGCCGGGGAGTGCAGGGCGCCCGGTTGAAGGAAGAGGACCTCGTCAACCAGGTGGTCCACACCTCAGCCCTCGCCTACCTGCTGCTGTTCTCGAACCAGGGCAAGGTCTACCGGCTGCGCGGGCACGAGATCCCCATGAAGGACCGCACCGCACGCGGCACCGCGGCCATCAACCTGGTGCCGCTCGCGCCGAAAGAGTCGATCACGGCGATCATCGCGACGCGCGAGTTCGCGGCCGACCAGTTCCTGGTGTTCGCCACCGCGCTGGGTCAGGTGAAGAAGACGGCGATGAGCGAGTACGACAAGTCCCGGCGCGAGGGGTTCATCGCCATCAACTTGCGCGAGGACGACGAGCTGGTCCGGGTGGTGGCCACGTCGGGTCACGATGACCTGTTCGAGGTGACGCGCAAGGGCATGACCATCCGTTTCAACGAGGAGGACGTGCGGGCCATGGGCCGGGACGCCGCCGGTGTGCGGGGCATCCGCCTGCGCGAGGGCGACGTCGTCGTGTCCTGCGACGTGGCGGCCGACGACACCGACATCCTGATCGTGACCGACGCCGGCTACGGGAAGCGCACGAAGCTCGAGCGGTTCAACCGTCAGGCGCGTGGGGGACAGGGCGTGCGTGGCATCCGGCTGACCGGCAGCCGCGGCAATGTGGTGGCCGCCTTCATGGTGGCCCTGGACGAGGAAATCCTGCTGGTCTCCTCCGGCGGGGTTGTCATCCGCACCCAGGCCCGTGAGATCGCCTCGCAGGGCCGCGATGCCACCGGCGTCCGGGTCATGAACCTCGACGATGGCCAGACCGTGGCCGCCGTGGCGCGAGTGACCGGCGAGGCCGACGAGGGCTGACCCTTTCCGGGTGGTGATGCCCCCTGGGGGGGCTCAGACCGACGCGGCAATCAGAAAAAGTGTACGGACGAGAGGGGCCAGACGCGCACGTCGACCTTGCCGACGATGAGCGACTTGGAGATCGGCCCCCAGTAGCGGCTGTCGCAGGAGTCGGTGCGGTTGTCGCCCATGACGAAGTAGTCGTTGGCCGGAACGCGGTACGGGCGTGCCAGGTTGGAGCTGTTGCCCGGTGGACCGGCGGTCGTGATGCCCTGCTCCGAAGCCGGGAGCCACGACTCGTCGAGCTTCTTCCCGTTGACGTAGACGTAGCCGCCCGAGAGCGATAGGACGTCGCCGGGCAGCCCGACGACCCTCTTGACGAGGTCGTTCACCTCGGGGCCGCCGCAGTTCTCGGCGGGCGGTCGGGAGAACACCACGATGTCGCCCCGGTCGACGCCGTGCAGGTGGTAGCTCAGCTTGTTGACCAGGATTCGGTCGCCGACCTGGAGCGTGGGCTCCATCGAACCGGACGGGATGTAGAAGGTCTGGACGACGAAGGCCCGCAACAGGACGGCCACCAGCACGGCGACGACGACGACGACGACACCTTCCCGGATCCAGCGCGCGGTGGACGGGCGCGGGTCCGGCTGTTCGGGCGGGGCTTCGGCCCCCGGAGTGTCGCCAACCGGGGGCTCGTCCACGGCGAGCGCCGGGTCGTTCGGATCGGGCGTCACCGGGGGCAAGGCTAGACGGCGGTGCGAGTGATCAGGGCTCAGGCGGGGGTGGGCACGACCGAGGCGGTGTCGCGGCCCGAACGCAGCAGGGTGCCCGGCAATGCACCGGTGGGAGCGCCGTCGCGGATCGTCTCCACCCCGTTGACCAGGACGCGCACGACCCCGTGGGAGCCCGCGTAGAGCCGCGGCGTGTCGCCGGGCAGGTCGTGCACCAAGCGGGCAGGTTCGGAGCCCACGGTGGCCGGGTCGAAGACGAACAGGTCGGCGGCGAAGCCTTCACGCACGAGGCCACGCTCGCGGAGCCCGAAGAGTTCGGCCGGCTGCGCCGTCATCATGTGCACGGCTCTCTCGACGGGGACGAGCTTGCGCCCGCGCAGGCAGTCGCCGAGGAAGGCCGTGGGGTAGTTGGAGCCGCACATCCGGTCGAGGTGGGCGCCGGCGTCGGAGCCGCCGACCATGGCACGTGGATCGCCCCAGATCGTGGCCCGCATGTCCCATGTCGCCTCGTCACCGTCGTCGGTGTTGGGCCACAGCACAGTGCGGAGCTGGTCGGCCAGGACGATGTCGAGCAACGTGTCGAACGGAGCGGCGCCGCGTTCGGCGGCGATGTCGGCCACCGTACGGAACGCGCACCCGTCGTTCGCCGGCGCATAGGTGTCGCCGATGACGTAGGTACCCCAATGGGAGAGGCCGCGGAACACGCCCGCTTCCTTGCTCCGGGCGCGCTCGTCCAACATGGTGCGGACCGAGGGATCGGCAAGCTGCTTCATGCGTTCGGCCTCGGGGAGCCCCATCACCTCGCCCCATCCGGGAATCAGGAAGAGCGCGCAGTGGGTGCGAAAGCTCATGTTCATGGGGACGAGCGTCGGCATGGTCAGGGCGACGATGCGACCACCGGCGCCGGCGGCGGTGGTCGATGCGGAGAGCTGGTGCTCAATCCGCTCGACGGATCGGGCGTCGACGGTCAGCACGTTCCAGTTCAGGGGTCGGTGGGCGGTGACGCTCATGGCGGTCATGAGGTCGACTTCCTCTGGGCTGAACGAGTCGAGGCACCCGTTGGTGATGTACTCCAGCGTCGTGCCCTCGTGCGCGGCCACCTCCTCGCAGAAGGCGAGCATCTCGCGGCGATCCGCATAGCGCGAGCTGATTGGCCGGCCGTCCCCGTCGGAGTGGGTGCGCGACTGTGAGGACGAGAAGCCGAGCCCGCCTGCCTCGAGCGACTCGGCCAGGAGCGCGCGCATCGCGGCGATCTCGTCGTCGGTCGCCACCTCCTCGCCTCGCTGCCCTCCCATCACCTTGCGACGCAGCGCGCAGTGCCCGACCAGGAACCCGGCGTTGACACCCAACCGGCCGTCGAGCGCGTCGAGGTACTCGGCGAAGCTGGACCAGTTCCAGGGCACCCCGTCCTCCAGCGCGGCCAGCGGCATGCCCTCGACCTTGGCCATCATCTGGCGGATGTAGTCCGCGTCCTCGGCGTTGATCGGGGCGAGGGTGAACCCGCAGTTACCGCCGATGACGGTGGTCACGCCGTGCACGTTGGACGGAGAGGCCAGGGGATCCCAGAAGAGCTGCGCGTCGTAGTGGGTGTGCGGGTCGATCACCCCGGGGGCCACCATGAGCCCGGTGGCGTCGAGCTCCGTGGCGGCGAGCTCGTCGACACTCCCCACCGCGGCGATCCGTCCGTCGCGGATCCCGACATCAGCGAGGCGACCGGACTCGCCGGTACCGTCGAAGAGCGTGCCGGATCGGATGACGTAGTCGAGCATGGAACCTCCGGAGTGTGCGCCGCGTACGCGGGCACTGAAATCTGACGACCCGTCAGCTTACAGTCGACGCTGGTCGCGCCCGGTGGTGGCCGTTCAGCCCAGCCAGTCCCGAGTTGAGACCTCGCCGTCCCGGTACTGCTGGACGATCGCCGCGCGGATCTGCTGAAGGCGGACCTCCACGGCCTCCCGGCGCAGTGCCAGGTTGGCCAGCTGCTCGAGAACGCTGCGGAGCACCCGTTTCACGTCCGTGCGGGAGCGCAGGTCCGTGTAGGCCATCTGCTGGTGGGCTGACATCAGCAGATCTGATCGCGTGAAGAGGTCCCGGTCCTCCTGCAAGGGGGAGGCAAGATCCGGCTCACTCGGGGCCGACCACGCATCGCCCCATGGGCGTGCGGCCATCGCCCGGGACAGATCTTGGACCAGATTCCGCGTATCGGATCCCCGGTTCGCCAGGGAGTGGAGCAGGATCCCGACGTCGCCACCGAGGACGGCCTCGGCGTAGTTCAGGGACTCGAGCGCCAGCGTCAGCTCGTCGCGCCAGGCACGGATGGGAGCGGTCGGCCCGGCGTGCTCGATGCGGGCGGAGTCCTTGAGCATGCGGTCGATGTCGGGCAGCCGGAGAGGCCGCGCCGTCGCCCTCGCGGTGCCGAGGTTGGTCCCGTCGCGCTTGTCGATGGGCGCTTGTGTGGGCACGGGATCATCCCCCTTCCCCAGCGGCTTGGAGCTCCATGAGCCGACCCTCGTCCGGCCAACTATGCATCACGAAGACATGAATCGTACGGATGGAAACGCCCATTTCAGTGTGAATCCCGAGGTGTTGCGAGAAATGACGACCGCTTTGGTCGCGGAAGCCTGTGGACAATCCCTCTTGTTCCTGGGGAACCCCCGTGCCCAGCCTCGTCGTCCCCAAGTCATCCACAGCCTGTGCCCGACGCCGTCCCCAATTTTGACCTTCCGCGTTGCCCCCACACGTGCTTTGCTCTGTCCGTGCAGGCAGCGAGACCACGATCCTCCCGGCGGCGCCCGGGGTGCTGAGCCTCCAACCCACCGCCGAGGGGGTGCTACCGGGCCAGCTCCTGGAACGGGCCATCCGGGCGGGTTACATCGACGCCGGACGCTTCAACATCCCCGACGCGAACGTGCAGCCTGCCAGCCTCGATCTGCGCCTGGGCGAACGGGCGCTGCGCATCCGGTGCAGCTTCCTTCCCGGCGCCGACTCGGTCGAGCGAAAGCTGAAGGACTACATCCTCGACGAGATCGACCTCCGGGGGGACGGGGCGATGCTCGAGGCGAGGTGTCCCTACCTGATTGAGCTGAAGGAGCGGCTCGACCTCCCGGCCGGGTTGCGCGGCAAGGCCAACCCGAAGAGCTCGACCGGCCGCATCGACGTGTTCACCCGGGTGATCACCGACCACAGCGACCGGTTCGACGAAGTGGCGCCGGGTTACCGCGGTCCCCTCTACCTGGAGGTGGTGCCGCTGTCGTTCGCCGTTCGGGTGCGGGAGGACCTGACGCTCAACCAGCTGCGTCTCTCCATGGGTCGGCCGTGGCTTACCGACGACGAAGTGCGCCAGGCACACCTCACCGAGCCGATCCTCTTCAAGGAGGGGGAGCCGGTGCCCGTCGACGACCTCGTGCTCTCCAACGGCCTCTTCCTCGGCCTCGACCTCCAAGGGGACGAGCGGGGTCAGGTGGGCTACAGCACCCGCGACAGCGCGCCGCTGCTCGATCTCACCACGGACGGGGAGACCGACCCCGCGCCGTTCTGGGATCCCGTCTTCCGGGAGGACGGCGATCGCCTCGTCCTCTCGCCGAAGCGCTTCTACCTTCTCATGTCGCACGAGGCGGTGAGCATCCCCCCGGACCTCGCAGCCGAGATGACGGCCTATGACCCGACGAGCGGCGAGCTCCGCACCCACTACGCCGGATTCTTCGATCCCGGGTTCGGTTTCGATCCCACCGGAGGCTTCCGAGGCTCCCGGGCGGCGCTCGAGGTACGCGCCCACGACGTCCCCTTCATGGTCGAGAACGGGCAGGGGGTGTGCAAGCTGACGTTCGAACGGATGCTCGAAGAACCCACCTCGCTCTACGGAACGGGCATCGGATCGTCGTATCAGCAGCAGGAAGAGACCCTCAGCAGATACTTCCGGCGATCGCGGAGCTGACGACAGACCTCCGACGGCGGCTCCCGAGGAAAGAGTCGCCGGGCCGCCGGGACAGGTGGCGACATGGGCTCGCCTGCACCCGCGTCCCCGACGACTCCGGGAAGCGGCAACGCGATTTCACCGGCGGCAGCCATGGTTGGGGTTGCAGTGTCGGGACCGCGCTGCCGAGCTGACTGGCTGCCGTTGTCACTGTGTTGTCCAAAGTTGTGACTGTGTTGGGTCACGGGTGCGGTGGGGGGTGTCGGTCCGACGGTGAGCTCGCTCGGGCACACACTCGCAACAGCGTGACAACTAGTTGAGAGGTCGCAAAATTGGTGCGCATTGCGCAGCGCGAAACTCGAAATTGCGACGTCCAAACAATCGTTTGAAGAAATTGCCGGTGCTTTGTGGAGACCTGGTATCCATAGCGCCCGAGCCGCTATATGGTGGCAAGTGAGGGGGTAAATGAGCAGTAGTTACCGGAGTTCAGGGCTCCGGGCGGCTAAGCCCCTGCGCACACGGACGATTCCTATGGAGGGACCATGGAGGGATCGACGCCCGAGCGGGCTGACGCTAACGACTACGCCACACTGGAAGAGGTCTTCACTTCGCGCACCTTCGGACAGGCGCTCCCAGTGGCAAGTGCGGCTGCCGTCCCAGCGACAGTTGCCACGGGCACCTCGAAGCTGATCTTCACCAGCAACCCGGCCATCGCCGCGTTCGCGGCCGTCGCTGCCGCGGTCTTGGTCGTGGCGGGCCTGACGGGACTGACCGTCGGTCCCGGCCATGTCGGGCATCCTCTGGTGAGCGCGCAACCGTCCGTTCCCTCCAGCGTGCCGAATGTCCAGACACCGAAGTCCGCGACCACGGTTCCGGCGGGCGGGGGAGCGGCGGGAGGCGGCTCCGGGAACACCTCCGCCGGCGCCGGCGTCACCCACGTCACGGGTTCTTCTCCGCCCCCGTCGGCGACGTCGCAGACGCCGACCCAGGTGATCGCTGTCGGGCCGCAGCACGGAAGCCCGGCTCCCACTGCGACCCTCACGGGTCTCAGCCCTGCCCCGGCCGCAACCGCCACGACGACCACAACGACGACGACCACAACCACCACGACGACGCCCACCACACCCACCACGACGACGCCCACCACACCCACCACGACGACGCCCACCACACCCATCACGACGATCCCGGTCACTTCGACCGGAGTGGGCGGCAAAGGGTCCGGCACCGGCCAGGGGAGCGGGACCGGCAAGGGATCCGGCAACGGCCAGGGCAGCGGCAAAGGAACCGGAGGTGGCCAAGGGGGCGGGAACGGCCAAGGGGGCGGGAACGGCAAGGGGGGCGTCACCGGTAACAGCGGGCCCGGCCGTGGGTACGGCAATGGCGTGGGCGAAGGCCCGGGCAACGGCCAGGGGCCCGGGTCCTCCGGCGGCACCTCGAGCTGCGCACCCGACTCGGTACACCCGCCCAAGCACTGCCCCTGACGGGGCGCTGGCCACGGGCGTCACGCGAGATGCGCCGAGGTGCACGGGGCGACGCTGACTGCTGGTAAGTATGCGGGTGCCAGCCCGGCCGCGGGCGGGCGCGAGCGAGGTCAGCCATGAACTACACGAATCTGGGTACGTCGGGTCTACGAGTCTCGAGGATCTGTCTCGGCATGATGGGATTCGGGAACGAGAGCGAGCGGGCCTGGGTCATCGACGAAGAGGCCGCCGATCCGATCGTGCGGGCCGCAGTCGAGGGGGGCGTGACCTTCTTCGACACCGCCGACACCTATTCGAGTGGCGCCAGCGAGGTGGCCACCGGTCGGCTGGTGCCGAAGTACCTGACCCGGGATGAGGCGGTGATCGCCACAAAGGTGTTCATGCCGGTCACGCCGGGCGAGAACGGCGGCGGGCTTGGTCGCAAGCACATCCTGTCGGGCATCGACGCCTCACTGCGTCGCCTCGACATGGACTACGTCGACCTCTACCAGATCCACCGATGGGATCCCCGGACTCCCATTGAGGAGACGATGGGCGCGCTGCACGACGTGGTCCGGGCGGGCAAGGCGCGCTACATCGGAGCGAGCAGCATGTTCGCGTGGCAGTTCGCCAAGGCGCAGGACACGGCCGAGACGCACGGGTGGACCAAGTTCGTGTCAATGCAGAACCACTACAACCTGATCTACCGCGAGGAGGAGCGCGAGATGATCCCGCTCTGCCTGGACCAGGGGGTCGGGTGCATCCCGTGGAGTCCCCTGGCCCGGGGCGTCCTGGCGGGGAACCGTACCCGGGACGGGAGCCGCAACACCACGCGCTCGAGCACCGACCCCTTTACCGACTACCTCTACGACCAGCCCACCGACTTCGACGTGGTCGACGCGGTCGTTGAGGTCGCGGCGGCACGTGACGTGCCGCCGGCGCAGGTCGCACTCGCCTGGCTGCTGTCGAAGCCCGGGGTGACGGCCCCCATCGTGGGGTCGACCAAGAAGAAGCACCTGAAGGACGCCCTCGCCGCCGAGGAGCTCACCCTGTCGGAGGCCGAGATCGCCCAACTCGAGAAGCCCTACGTGGCGCACCCCGTGCTCGGCCACTTCTAAGGGGGGCCGCTGGGGCGTTCAACTAGGGTCGCCCCGCAGGAGAACCGAGCAGGAGAGATCGGGGGTGGCATGCAGGTCGCGCTGACGGTGTCCGATTTCCTCAACCGGGCCGCACTCGTCTACGGCCATCGCGTCGCCGTGGAGGACGAGCCGGGAGTGGCGGGCTCGCTCGGGACACAGACGTA
>JBEKVF010000003.1:0-17270 GCA_049514295.1 Acidimicrobiales bacterium | reverse complement strand
TTGATCAACAGGTCGTACTGGCCGAGCACACGGGTCGCCATGTACGCGAGCATCAGGCCCAGCTGCGTCCCGGCCACCGCACGGCCCACCACCAGCGACGGGCCACCGAGCTTCGCCCCCCGTTTGCGCTGCAGCTCCATCAAGGCTGGACCGACGAGCCGCTCAATGGAGCGCACGTTGGCGGCGGCCCACCCGGGACGGTCGGTCACCTTGGCCCGGGCCGACCCGTGGGCCGAATGCAGGCCGGTCGCGTCGCTCACGAGGGACTCGGCGCGCGCGGTGAGCTCGTCGAACTGGGCCTGGAGGTCCGAGGAGCGGTAGGAGGCGGGTGCAGGCTTGAGGATGAGCGCGCCGGCCGCCACACGCTGGGCCAACGCCCAGTCCACCATGGCCGGACCGCCCAGCGGCAGGTCCGGTACCGCCGGGGAGATGTCAGTGCTGGCCGTCGTGCTACCGGCTTTCTTCGTCGATGGCCTCGGCCACGCGCCGGATCAGGCTGTCGGGCACCCGGTCCTTGCAACGGTTGGCGATCACCTTGCGCAGCTCGGCCTCGAACTCGGCGGCACCGCCGCAAGGCCCGCAGTAGTCCAGGTGGACACGGATCACCTCGCGCCGCTCCTCGGTGAGCTCGCCGTCGAGATAGTGGTACAGCTCGTGCACCGCCTCGACACAGTCGACGGACGGGCCGAAGAGCCCGCCCGCGTCCACCGCGGTCTTCGTCTCGATGTCCTTGGTCTCGCCCACGTCCTCGCTCACTCTCTCGACCCCCCGGGCATGCTCCCGACGAGGCCACGTTGCTCCGCCACATCGTGCAACGCCTTCTGGAGCGCCCTTCTTCCCCGGTGGATCCGGCTCATGACGGTCCCGATCGGGACATCGGTGATCTCGGAGATCTCCTTGTAGCTGAAACCCTCGACGTCGGCCAGGAGCACCGCCATGCGGAACGTCTCGGGCAGTGCCTCGAGCGCCGCCTTCACGTCCTCGTCGGTGAAGCGGTCCAGCGCCTCGTCCTCGGCCGACCGCCCGGGGTCGGCCCCTCCCGAGCCGGCCAGGCGCTTGTAGAGGTAGAGGTCCTCGACGTCCTCGACGTCGGACAGCTCGGGCCGGCGCTGGGCGGCCCGGTAGGAGTTGATGTAGGTGTTGGTCAGGATCCGATAGAGCCAGGCCCGGAGGTTGGTCCCCTCGGCGAAGGACCCGTAGGACCGGTACGCCTTGAGGTAGGTCTCCTGCACCAGGTCCTCGGCGTCGGCCCGGTTCCGCGTCATCCGGAGAGCGGCCGAGTACAGGCTGGGCATGAATTCCATGGCGACATCGGTGAAGGTCGCCTGATCTGCCATGGGCCCACCCTACCCACCCGGCGATATCGTCTCCGCCGTGACCACCGCCCCCGAGGAACTCGGGATCGACCTCATGAGCGGCACGTTCTTCGGCCGGGAGCCCCACGACGCCTTCGCCTGGATGCGGGCCAACGCCCCCGTCTACTACGACGAGCCCAACGACCTCTGGGCGGCGGCCAGCTACGCCGCCGTCAAGCAGGCCTCGGTCGACACCGAGTCGTTCTCCAACGCCGGCGGCATCCGGCCCAAGTTCCCGCCGCTGCCGATGATGATCGACTTCGACGCTCCCGAGCACGTGCGCCGTCGTCGTCTCGTCTCCGAGGGGTTCACCCCCAAGCGGGTGCGCGCCCTGGAGGACAAGCTCACGTTGGTCTGCGACGCCCTCATCGATCGGGTGTGCGAGCGGGGCAGCTGCGACTTCGTCAGGGACGTCGCGGCCCCGCTCCCCATCATCATGATCGGCGACATGCTCGGCGTCGCGCCCGAGGACCGCGACCACCTGCTGCGCTGGTCCGACGACATGCTCAAGGGGCAGGGCGCGCCCGACCCCGCGCTCATGAACACCGCGATGACGGCCTTCGTGGAGTATTCCGAGTACATCCACCCGGTCTTCGACGACCGCCGTGCCACGCACAACACCGACGACCTCGTCGGCGTGTTGTGCCACGCCGAGATCGACGGTGATTCGCTCGATGACGACTCGCTCGTCCACGAGACCCTCCTCATCCTGATCGGTGGCGACGAGACGACCCGCCACGTCATCAGCGGCGGCGTGGAGGAGCTCCTCGCGCACCCCGACCAGGTGGCACGGCTGGCCGCCGACCCCGCCGGGCTCATGCCGGGGGCGGTCGAGGAGATGCTGCGCTGGGTGACGCCGATCAAGAACATGGCCCGGACGGCCACCCGCGACGTCGAGCTGGCCGGTGCGCACATCCGTGCCGGCCAGGAGCTGATCCTCCTGTACCCCTCGGCGAACCGCGACGAAGCCATCTTCGAGAACCCCGACACCTTCGACATCACGCGCAGCCCCAACCCGCACATGGCCTTCGGCTTCGGCGCCCACTTCTGCCTGGGCAACCAGCTCGCCCGCCTGGAGCTCAAGGTCATGGTCGAGCGCGTCCTGGCCCGGATGCCCGACCTGCACCTCTCCGTGGACCGGGGGTCGCTGCCGCGCCGGCCGGCCAACTTCATCTCCGGGATAGAGCAGATGCCCGTCGAGTTCACGCCCAGCGCGCCCGTGGGGGTCGGTCCCGTCTGATGCCCGAGCAGTCCCAAGGCCCGGCGGGCATCGACGGCTGGTCCATCCTGGTCACCGGCGGCGGCAGCGGTATCGGCCTGGCCACCGCCGAGCGGCTCGCCGCCGACGGCGCGCACGTCACCATCTGCGGGCGCACCGAGCAGAAGCTCGCCGATGCGACGGCGTGCATCGCAGGGGCCGCCGCCCGCGGCGCCACCGCGCGCTACGTGGTGGCCGACGTCACGGTCGAGGAGCAGGTGGCCGCGGCCGTGGCGGCGACCACGGACGCCACGGGGCGCATCGACGGCCTCTTCGCCTGCGCCGGCGGGTCGCTGCACCTCGGCTCGGTCCTGACGGCCGACGTGGACGCGGTGCGCGCCACCATCGACCTCAACCTGACGGGCTCGGTCATCTGCGTGAAGCAGGGGGCCGCTGCCATGGAGGCCCAGGGCGGCCCGGGCTCCATCGTGCTCATGTCCTCGGGCGCCGGACGCTTCCCCCATCCCCACCTGTGGGCCTACGGGATCGCCAAGGCCGGGATCTGCTTCCTGGCCGAGACGGCCGCCGAGGAGCTGGGCCCGCTCGGCATTCGGGTGAACGCGGTCGCCCCCGGCATCATCGACGACGAGCTGATGGCCTTCATCACCGCCGGCGGCGCCCTCCTCGACGACTACCTGGCCCAGATGCCCCTCGGCCGGGTCGGCACGGTCGGAGACGTGGCGTCCGCCGTCCGCTACCTGATCGGACCCGAGTCGTCCTTCGTGACCGGCGAGACCCTCGGCATCGACGGCGGCCACCACCTCCGCCGGGGCGCCGACTACTCCCTCCTCTTCGGCGGCTGAGGGGTCCGTCGGGACTGCTGCGCCGGGCGGTGCTCTGAAAACTATCAACGTGTCCGTTGAGAGTCTTGGAACATGCCCGCCCACCTCCAGCCAGGCAGCTCGGCCCCACGACACCCTGGTTCTTGCCAGACTTATTCGAAATGATTACCGTTACGGTTATGAACATGACGTGGCGCCCCCTCACCGCCCTCCTCGCCGGTGCCGTCGGCCTGGGCGTCCTCGGCCTGGGCGGCGGGGCGGAAGCGGCCTCGTCCCCGGCGGTCGTCCACGTGGTGGCCGCCGAGAACTTCTGGGGCAACATCACGAGCCAGATCGGTGGGCGCGACGTCCGGGTGACCTCGCTGATCACGAATCCCAACGCCGACCCGCACCTCTTCGAGACGGACGCCGCCAATGCCGCCACGTTGGCCGAGGCGCGGGTCGTCATCGAGAACGGCGCCGGCTACGACACCTGGATGGGCTCCCTCCTCGGCGCCGACAGCGGGAGCCCGACGATCGTCAACGCGGCCTCGGTCCTGCACGTCACCGGCAGCGACCCGAATCCCCACCTCTGGTACGACATCCCGCGCGTCCCCGTCGTGGCCGCCGCCATCGCCGCCGCGCTGACCAAGGCGGCACCGCAGGACGCGTCGACGTTCAAGGCCAACCTCGCGCGCTTCGATGCGTCGCTCGCCCCCATCGACGCCACCCTGGCCACCATCAAGGCGCGCTTCCACAACGTGTCCGTCGCCTACACCGAGCGGGTCCCCGGCTACGCGCTGGCCGCGGCCGACCTCGACGTCAAGACCCCACCCGGCTTCGCCCGGGCGATCGAGGACGGCGAGGACCCCGGCCCGGCGGACACCCTCGCCATGCAGCAGCTCATCACCGACCACGACATCAACGTGCTCCTCTACAACGTGCAGACGGTCACCCCCGTCACGACGCAGATACGCGCGCTGGCCAAGCAGCACGGCATCCCCGTCGTCGGCGTGTCCGAGACCATGCCGGCCGGCGTCGCCACCTACCAGCAGTGGCAGCAGTCGCAGCTCACCAACCTCCTCCACGCGCTCGGGTCGAGCCGGAGCCCGTGACCGCTCCCCTCGTCGAGCTCCGGGGCGCCACCGTGCGTCTGGGGCAGCCGACCCTGTGGTCCGGGCTGGACCTCGCCCTGTCCGAGGGTGAGTTCCTCGCCGTGCTCGGCCCGAACGGCACGGGCAAGACCACGCTGCTCAAGGTCCTGCTCGGTCTCGTCCCCCTGTCCGCCGGCACGGTCGAGGTCAACGGCGCCCCGCCGCACGCAGGCAACCCCGAGGTGGGCTACGTCCCTCAGCAGCAGGCCTTCGACCGCACCCTGCCCATCCGCGGCCGCGACCTCGTGCGCTTCGGCGTGGACGGCCACCGGTGGGGGCTGCCGCTCCACAACCGTGCGACGAGGCGGCGGGTCGACGCCGTCCTCGAGGCGGTGGGCGCCACCGATTACGCCGACGCCCCCGTCGGCCTGCTGTCGGGCGGCGAGCAGCAACGGCTGCGCATCGCCCAGGCGCTGCTGGGGGATCCCACGGTCCTCCTGTGCGACGAGCCACTGCTCGCGCTCGACATGGCGAGCCAGCGCGCCGTGACGCGGCTCATCGACGAGCGCCGGCGCGAGGCCGGCTCACCCGTGGTCTTCGTCACCCACGAGGTCAATCCCGTGCTGCCCTACGTGGACCGCGTCCTCTACCTCGTGCGCGGCCGGTGGGCGATCGGCACCCCCGCCGAGATCCTCACCAGCGAGAGGCTCAGCGCCCTGTACGGCATAGAGGTCGACGTGGTCAAGGTACGCGACCGTTACCTCGTGGTCAGCGCCGAGGACGAGCTGCCCACCGAGCCCGGTGCCCACGCGCACCACGACCACGCGCACTGATGGGCATCGGCTTCTACCTCCAGTTCCCCTTCGCCCAGCACGCGCTCGAGGCGGCCTTCCTCGTCGCGGTCAGCTGCGGCCTCATCGGCCCCTTCGTCATCACGCGCACGATGTCCTTCGCGGTGCACGGGACGAGCGAGCTCGCCTTCACCGGCGCCGTGGCGGGGCTGCTGATCGCGAACAACCCGCTCGTCGGCGCCCTGATCGGCGCCCTCGTCGTGGCTACGCTGATCGGCCTCTTGGGTCAGCGCGCCTCGGAGCGGGACTCGACCATCGGGGTGATCCTGGCCGCCGGGCTCGGCCTCGGCGTCTTCCTCCTCGGCTACTACCACGGCTATGCGAGCGAGGCGCTGAACATCCTCTTCGGCAACATCTTCGGCATCAGCTCGAGCCAGATCCTCCTGCTCGGCCTCATCGCGATCGCGGTCGCCGCCGTCCTGACCGTCATCTGGCGGCCGCTGCTGTTCGCCTCGGTCGACCCCGACGTGGCGCGGGCCCGCGGCGTGCGCACGGGGCTGCTCGGCATCGTCTTCCTCTTCGTGCTCGCCGTGACGGTCACCGAAGCTGCGCAGATCGTCGGCACGCTGCTCGTGCTCAGCCTGGCCATCACGCCGGCCGCGGCGGCCCAGCGGCTGAGCCCCAACCCCTTCGTGGTCACGGTGCTCTCCATCGCCATGGCGGTGATCGCCGCGGACGGCGGACTGTTGCTCAGCTTCCAGTTCGCCACGGTCAAGCCCAGCGTCCTGATCGTGGCCATCAGCTTCGCCTTCTACGTGGCGGCCCGCCTCGTCGGCCCCGCCGTGGCCTCACGCCGGAGGCGCCGGTCCGCCGGCCCGGAAATGGCAGAGTTGGGCCGTGGCTGACGTCAGCGACCACCCGGGCCGCACCTCGCGCCGGACCCGGCAGGGTGAGGCGGTGCTCAACGTCGTCCTGGGCTCGGACAACTTCCGCAGCGCGCAGGACATCCACGCGGAGCTCCGGGCCTCGGGCGAGGCGGTCGGGCTGACCACCGTCTACCGCCACCTGGCCCTGCTCACCGACGAGGGACGGCTCGATGCGCTCCAGACCGCCGACGGCGAGCTCGTCTACCGCCGCTGCCACAGCGAGTCCCACCACCACCACGTCGTGTGCCGGCGCTGCGGGCGCGGCACCGAGGTCGAGCTCCCGGACCTGGAGCGCTGGGCTGAGGCCACCGCGTCGGCCCTCGGCTACAGCGACGTCACCCACACTGTCGAGATCTTCGGCGTGTGCGCGGACTGCCGCTGATCGGGCCGTCAGCCCCGCTGCCGGATCAGCCGGCGAGCGTGAAGAGCCCGGCGTCGATCACCGTCTCGCCGCGCTGTGTCCCGGTCCGGAACCGGTAGACGCCCGGCATGCTGTCGCCGATGTCCCACACCGAGACCGTGAGCGTGTCGCCGGGCATGGTCGGCTTGGAGAAGCGGGCCCGCATGGCACCGAAGCGCGCCGGGTCGGACCCGCACACGGTGTGGACCAGGGCGCGCCCGGTGAACCCGTAGGTGCACAGTCCGTGCAGGATCGGGCGGTCGAACCCGGCCCGCTTGGCGAACGTGGGGTCGGAGTGCAGCGGGTTGCGGTCCCCGCTCAGCCGGTAGAGCAGCGCCTGGTCCGGGCGCGTCGCGTAGGAGACCACCTCGTCGGGCTCGCGCGAGGGCAGCGGCTCGGCGGCCAGCGCGCTCTCCGCGTCGCCCTCGGGGTTGCGCGGGCCGCCGAAGCCTCCGGCGCCGCGGATGAAGAGTGCGGTGCGGTTGGTGAAGGCGAGCTCCCCGCTGCCGGCGTGGCGCGACTCGCTCTCGAGCACGACGAGGCCCGCCGACCCCTTGTCGTACATGCCGGCAACCTTCGTCGTGATCGACACGGTCCCCTCGGTCGGGATCTCGCCGTGCAGCCGGATGGCCTGCTCGCCGTGGACGAGCATGGCCGGGTCGAAGTCGCCGATGGACGTCAAGGCGCCCCCGCCCTGACCCACGATGGTGGTGAACGTCGGGAGGACCCTCTGCGTGACCCCGACCGAGTTCTCGGTCGTCAGGTCGAGCTCGAAGCCCGTCGGATCGAGCGTGCCTGCCCCCACGCCCAGGGCGTAGAGCAGGGCGTCCTTGCTGTCCCACGACCTCTCGAAGGGCTCGGACGTGGCGCCCACCGCATCGGGGTTCAGTCCCATCGCTGGTACCTCTCTTCTGGTCTCTCGTCCTATATAGACGGTATTTCATGTTACATGAATTCATGTCATACTTGTCAAGTGGAGACGAGCGAACGGGCGGACCTGACCATCGACGAGCTGGCGGCGCTGGCAGGGACCACCACGCGGCGCATCCGCTGGTTCCAGACCCTTGACCTGCTCCCCCACCCCGAGCTGCGGGGACGCACCGGCCTCTACGGGCCGGATCACCTCACCCGCCTCTCCGCGATCCTCCGGCTCCAGGACCTCGGCTTCTCGCTCGAGTCACTCGGTGTGCTCTTCCGTGCCCTCCAGTCCGGCGAGACGCTCGCCGCGGTCCTCGGGCTTCCCGAACCAGCGCCCGCAGACAGCGACCCGGGTGCGGAGGCGGGTGCGGACACGGCCGAGCTCTACGGCTTCGCCGAGCTCCAGCCCGAACCGGCGTCAGCGCGTCGGGGCCGGGCGCGGCCACTGCTCTCGGTCGTCCCCACCACCGTGTGGGACGAGAGTGAGGCGTCCTAGCTGTCCAGCCGGCGGCGCGGCACCGGCTGCTCGATATGGTCGAGCCGTGCCCGACCCCACGGCGGTCCCCCTGCTGCACTGGGAGGAGGCGGCGTCGTTGGGGAGCGCGGTGGCCGTGACCACGCGCCACGGCGGGGTGTCGCAGTCCCCCTACGACACGCTCAACCTCGGGCTGCACGTGGGCGACCGTCCCGTCGACGTCGCCGTCAACCGGGCCCGGGCCGCCGCGGCGTTCGGCGTCGGCCTCGAGACGACGGTCTTCGCCCGGCAGGTCCACGGCACGACGGCCGCGCTCGTGGGCCCCGGGGACCGTGGCCGCGGCAGCACGGCCGAGGACGACGCCGTGCCCGACGCCGACATCCTGGTGACGACCTCACCCGGCGTGACGCTCGTGATCCTGGTCGCCGACTGCGTCCCCCTCGCCCTCGTCGATCCGGCAGCCGGCGTCCTCGCCGCCGTCCACGCCGGCTGGCGCGGCACTGCGGCCGGGGCCGTGCCCGCGGCGCTGCGTGCCATGACGGACCGGGGCGCCCGGCCCGAGAGGGTGAGGGCCTTCCTCGGGCCGGCGGTGGCCCCGGACCGCTACCAGGTCGACACCGAGGTGCAGCGCTCGCTGGCGCACGCCGTGCGCCCGGCCGACCTCGACCCCGCGGTGGCGCGACCCGACGGTCCGGGCCACTGGCTGGTCGACCTCGTCGCGGCCAACCGCCAGCAGCTGCTCGGGAGCGACATCCGCCCCGGGCACATCTCCGGGAGCGGTGTCACCACGGCCGGCGAGGCTTTCTTCAGCGACCGCGCCGAGCGGCCCTGCGGCAGGTTCGGGCTGATGGCGCGGCTGCTCGGCTGATCCTTCGCACGGGGCCGGCGCCCTGCCGGCTGCGCCGTAGCATGGGAACACCCGGCCACCGGGCAACCCTCCCACCTGCGATGCCGCCTCCTCCCGACCAGTTCCGCTACGACGGCGTCGTGATCGACCCGGCCGCCTCCGCCGTCACCTGCACCTAT
Source organism: Acidimicrobiales bacterium (assembly GCA_049514295.1). GTDB lineage: Bacteria > Actinomycetota > Acidimicrobiia > Acidimicrobiales > RAAP-2 > Bog-473. Next base: position 8,266 of record JBEKVF010000003.1, on the reverse strand, counting down.
TCGACCGCCGACCACACCTTCGCGGAGCGCTTCACCTTCGGGGCTGGTGGCGATTGGGACGACCCCGCGGTCCGGGCCGCTGTGCGTGTCCTGTTCCTCGTCGCCGGCGTCTCGTACTACAAGACGACGGCCGCCCCGGTGATCGACCTCGGCGACCTCCCCACCACGGCTGCGGAACGCTCCTTCCTCACCGGCTACTACGTGCACGGCCTCGCCGAGTTCGCGTACCGCAACGACATCGCCCTGCGCGGCGTGGCCGTGACGGGACCTGAGGCCGCGCCCGGCGCGCCGGTCCCCTACGAGCCCGAACCGGGGCGGCCGCTGATCCCCTTCGGCGGGGGCATCGACTCCATCGTGACCGTTGAGTCGCTCTCCGGCGACCACCCGGGCGCTGCGCTGTGCGTCGTCCACCCGCCCGGGGACCGCTTCGCCGCCATTGAGGACGCGGCGGCGCTGACCGGGCTGCCCGTGACGCGCATCGCCCGGGAGATCGATCCCCTCGTGCGTCGTTCGGGCGAGTTGGGCTTCCTCAACGGGCACGTGCCCGTCACCGCGATCATCACGGCGGCGGCCGTCGTCGCTGCGGTCCTGGAACGGCGCGACGCGGTCGTGCTGTCCAACGAGTGGTCGGCCTCGGTCCCCACGCTGGTCGCCGAGGGGCACCCGGTCAACCACCAGTGGTCCAAGGGTGAGGAGTTCGAGCGTGGCTTCGGCGAGCTGATCCACGGCGTTCTGGGCCCCGGTCTCTCCGTGTTCTCCTACCTGCGCCCGCGCACGGAGCTGTGGGTCGCGCAGCGGTTCGCCCGGCTCACCGCCTACCACCGCGCCTTTCGCAGCTGCAACCGCGCCTTCCACCAGGACCCGGCCCAGCGCCTCGACCACTGGTGCGGGCGCTGCGACAAGTGCTGCTTCATCGACCTCATGCTCGCCCCGTACATGGACCGGTCCGACCTCGCCGCCGTGTTCGCCGGCAACGAGCCCCTCGAGAACCCCGCCAACGAGGAGCGCTTCCGGGCCCTGGTCGGGCTGGGAGACGCCTCGAAGCCCTTCGAGTGCGTGGGCGACGCCGACGAGTGCCGGGCCGCCGCGGTCCTCGCGGCGCAGCGCGAGGACCGGGCCGGCACCGTGGTCCTCCGCCGGTTGTACGACGAGCTGGCCGCCAGCACGCCCGAGGCGGGCGCCGGCGGTGCGGCGCTGCTCGAGCCGCGTGGGCCTCATCACATCCCGGATCGCTATGCACCAGCCGATCTCCTGGTCCGCGCTCGCTGACGCGTCGGTCGGCGTCTGGGGGCTGGGCGTCGAGGGCCGGGCCAGCATCCGCCGCCTCCGCACCATGGGCTGCGTGCCCGTCCTCGTCGACGACGCGCCCGGCGGGCCCTCCGTCGACGGGCTCGAGGTCCTGGCCACCGGGTCGGGGGGCCTCGACGCCCTACTCAGCTGCGATGTCGTCGTCAAGAGCCCGGGGATCAGCCGCTATCGACCCGAGGTCGCGCGGCTCGAGGCGGCGGGGGTGACGGTCTGCGGGGGCCTCGGCCTGTTCATGGCGGAGGCCGATCCGGCCCGCGTGGCCTGCATCACCGGGACCAAGGGCAAGAGCACGACGACGGCGCTGGCCGTGCACCTCCTCAACGGGCTCGGCTACCGCGCCCGCGCCGGCGGGAACATCGGCCACCCGCCCTGGGACCCCTCGCCCGAGCCCGGCCCCGACTACTGGGTGATCGAGACGTCAAGCTTCCAGGTGCCCGACATCGTCACCGCGCCCCATGTGGTCGCCGTGACCTCCCTGTCACCCGACCACCTCGACTGGCACGGCACAGTCGAGCGCTACTACGCCGACAAGCTCTCGCTGTGCACCAAGCCGGGCGTCACGCTCGCCCTGGCCGACGGCTCCGACGACCTGCTCCGCACGCATGCCGCGCTGCTCGGCCCGCACCTGCGCTGGGTCACGGCACCCGAAGTCGAGCACGATGCTGCCTGGTCCGCGTCGCTCGGGCTGCCCGGCCTGCACAACGCGCGCAACGCGTCGGTCGCCCGTGCCGTGCTCGTCGGCATGGAGATCCCGGGTGCAGCCGACGACGATCGGATCGCGCGCGCCGCGGAGGGCTTCGGCGGGTTGCCCAGTCGGTGCCACTCACTGGGCAGGGTGGGGGACGTCGAGTTCGTCGACGACGGCCTCTCGACGAACGTGTTGCCGGCCCAGGCGGCGCTGCACGCCTTCGCGGAGCGGCCTGTCGCGCTGCTCGTGGGCGGTCACGACCGTGGGGTCGACTACGCGCCGCTCGGCCGGACCGTCGCGGGCCGCGCCGCACCGACGCTCGTGGTCACCATGCCGGACAACGGCCCGCGCGTCGGCGCGGCGGTGCGCGAGGCCGGCGACGGTACGGTGGAGGTGATCGATGCCGTCAGCCTCGACGCCGCGGTCGAGGCCGCGTTCGGCTGGGCCAGACCCGGCACCGTCGTGCTGCTGTCACCGGCCGCCCCGAGCTTCGGGCGCTACGGCGACTACCGGGAGCGGTCCGCCGCCTTCGCGGAGGCCGCCGCCCGGTGCGGGCGGCTCAGCTGAGGAGCCTCAGCAGCGTGCGGCCACCGGTGCCAGCTCCTCGCGCTCGCTGAGGAACAGCCACCACGAGTCCGCCGACACGGTCGCGGCAGCCTGTACGACGTCGGGATCGGCCCCAAGCTCGGAGAGGGCCTCCAGGGACCATCCGGCGTGATCCACTTCCTGGGTGCGGTGCACGTCCCAGAAGCGGGTGCCGTCCTCGTCGAACCCGTAGTGCCGGCGCAGCCCGTCGGACTTTGAGCCGGCGATGTCAGCCGCCTGGACCTCGTAGGCGGCCACCATGGCCAGCGCGGCAGCGGGATCGTTCACCGCGGCCGTCCGGACGAGCGCCAGCAGCGCGGCCGTGGAGGGGGTCGCGGACGCCTCGGGCGCGGCACCGGCCGCCTCCGCGAAGGACTCGAAGAGCTCCGCGTGAGGCTCCGGCGACCCGAGCTCGTCGGCGAGGTTCGCCTCCACGAGCTCCCGCGCCCGCCCCTCGGGCAGCGCGGTTGCGATGGCCGCCAGGGTCACGGGGAGCTCGCGCTCGATGTGCCGGTACTGCTCCGCGTAGGCGGCCAGCTCGCCCTCGGAGAGGGTGCCGGCCTCCCAGCGACGGTAGAAGGGGTGCGCAAGCAAGTGACGCCCGACAATCGCCTCCGCGAGCACCTCGTGGATCCGTTGAGTGTGCATGGCGGCACCTTATCTTCTACCGCCGCGTGCGACCCGGGCGGAGGGGGGCGGCTCCGGCGGGGCACAATCAGGGCGTGCTCAGCCTGGTCTGCTTCATGGTGGGCGGGCTGCTGGGCTGGGGTGCGGCGCAGGGACGGTCCCGGGTACAGCGCGTCTGGCCGGTGGTCCTGCGGGTGCAGATCCTGGTCACGTCCGCCACGCTCTCGCTGGTCGCCGCGTGGCGGCTGACCTCGGCCGGCGAGCTGGTGGGTCCCCTCGCCCTGGCCGCCGGCATGTGGATCATGCTCGGGGCGGCCCTGGCCACACGGGGCCGGCGCAGTGCAGGGGAGGGCTCGCTCGAGGCGTGGGCCGTCAGCCCCAACAGCGGGTTCTGGGTCGTCCCGGCGGCCACGGCCTTCGCCGGATCGGCCGGGGCGATGATCGCCGTCCTCGCCAACGTGATCACGACGGCCTGGTCGGCCGTGGCCGTCCACCTGATGCGCCGCGACGCCCCCATCAGGCAGCGTCGCGCCACGTCCTGGGTCGACCAGTCGCCCATCCTGGCGTCGCTCGTGGGGCTCCTCCTCCATGTCGTCGGCCCCGCTCCGTCCTGGACGGCCGACGTGCTGCTCCTGGCCGGCCCCCTGCTGGCCTTCTCAGGGGCGGCCCTGTTCACGGGGTCGGTCATCCACCCCCACAACCTGGCGGTGACACGCTCGGTGCACGCCGTCCGCCGCTGGACCTGGCTGACCGTCGTCCGTGTCGCTTACTACGCCCTGGTCGTGCTCGCGGCGTCCCTCACCTCCTCGACATCGCTCGCGGTCGTGGCGATCCTCAGCGGTCTGAGTGCGCCCTCGTTCCAGCCGATCCAGCTCGCGGTGCTCTACGGCTACCGGTCGGAGCTCGTCGTGGTGGCGGTGCGCTGGGGATGGCTGCTGGCCCCGCTCGGGCTCGTGCTGGCGGAGGTCATCCGCTAGGGCTCGTGTGCAAGGCTGGTTGCGATTGCGCGCAGCGGACGGGATCTATACGAAGTCCGGCGGACGCTTCTCCTGGAAAGCGTTGATGCCCTCCGCGTAGTCGTCGCCCGAGTAGACGTCATGGCGCAACTGATTGATCCACTGGGAGTCCTGGGCGGACAGCGCCACGGCACGCACGAACGTGGTGGCCTGCAGCTTGTAGGCGCGGATGGAATCGCCAGAGCGGCTCCTTACCTTCCGGGCGAGCTCGTACGTGCAGTCGTGCAGCATCTCGCTGCTCACCAGACGATTCAGGATCCCCACGGCGTAGGCACGCTCGGCGGGAATGAGATCGGCCGTCATCATCAGCTCGTTCACCACGTTGAGAGGAAGGCGGGCCAGGAAGTACTGGATCCCCGAAGCCGAGTAGGGCAGGCCGAGCCGGGCCGGTGTCACGGCGAAGGCGGCGGTCTCGTCTCCGACCACCATGTCGCAGTTCAGCACCAGGTCGCACGCGCCACCCCAGACCGTCCCGTGGACCATTGCGATGACCGCACCGGGATACCCGCGCACCGACCGCAGCAGCTCCTCGAGCGGATCGGCGAACGGGAGTGGGTCCACCCCACGGACGGGGAGCTCGTCGATGTCATGGCCGGCAGACCACACGTCCTTCACGTCCGCTGTCCTCACGACGACCGCTCGGACCCCCTGGCGCTCGAAGTCGCTCAGCGCATTCAGCATCTCCTGCACCGTCGCGGCGCCCAACGCGTTCCGCTTGGCGAAGTTGTCCAACGCGAGTGTCCCGACCTTGTCGTCGACGTTGACCCTGATCGTGGCACTCATCGGGAGTCCGAGACCTTTTCGAGAGAGGTCCGGCCGACGCCCGACCGACGCGATCGCAGGTTCCGGTTCTTGATCCGGTTGCCGCAGACCGCCATGTCGCACCAGGCCCCCCGACCCGCATGAGAGCGGTCGTAATAGGCCCACCTGCAGTCCGGATTCCTGCAGGCTTTGAGGCGTCCCCACGTGCCGTCGCGTTGCGCGTCGCGGATGATGAGGAGAAGCCTGGCCAACGCCGGGAAGCCGCCCACCTCGGGCTGCAACTCGACGGTCCCGTCGGGAAGCACCCCGGCCCGGAGCCGGCACCTCTCGGCGAGCGAATCCAGAGCTCTCGCCACCGAAGTGTCGGGGACCTCATCACTCCCGTTGTGGACGAGGAGGGCGCGGATGCTCTCCCTCACCTCGCGTGCCGTGTCGACGTCCACGTCCTCCACGTTGGGGCCGATCAGCCCTGCTTCGCGCAGCCACAGGCTCGCCGAGGGCGGATCAGCGAGCAGGTCGACGCCGGAGTCGGCTTCCCAGGTGTTCACGAAGGACTGCACCACCAGGAGCGGCATCGGCGCGGGCTTCGTCTCCGCATCGGGGACCCAGGAAGGGAGCGCCATGAAGCCATCGTAGTGGGCGTGACCGGTAAAAGTACTTGACTGGTCTTGAAGTGACGACCATAATGCTTTTAATGGTCACGATTGAACAGCGCCGGGGGTGGCGATGATCGTGGTGCTCGAGCAGGATGCCGGGCTCGGCCTGCGTCGGGTACGGATGCGAGACCGCCTGCTGGCCCGTATACGGGCGTCGGCGCTCGATCACCAGCTGGCAGGCGGTGCCTCTCCGGAGTCGAGCATCGCCCTCGCGCTCCACGCCGCGCTTCTCTGCGGACCGTCGCAACGCCGAGTTCTCGCCCGCAGCCTCACGCGGATCGCCGCGGCGTCCGAGGCGTCGGCGAGGTCACGCCTCAAGGCGCCCGTGTGCCGGCCGGCGGTCCGGGGAGCACGCGCCGAGCTCGATGCCGTCGTCGATCGCCTGGTCGCGTCCGGGCCCGTCGACGTGCGGGGCGTGGCCCGGATCAGGAGCCTCCTGGCGGACGGGACTGGGCCCCTCTACTGGGAGTCCGCGGCAGAGCAGCTCCGCACCGAGCTCCGTGGAGCGCTCGCGCAGATGGATCCGTTCGCGTGAGCCCTGCTCGGCCGAGGCGGCCTCAGCGTCGGTTGAGGATCTTGGCGAGCTGCGCGACGCTCAGCGGCGGGTGGGCCGGCGTCGCATGGCCCGGGCGCAGCCCGTCCAGCGCCAGTTCCAGGAAGCGCAGCGACGGCTTCTGGCCCGGCGTGTCGCACAGGTCGGCGATGGAGCGCACCGCCTTGAGCACGACGACGATGTCGGTCACCTCGGCGTCGGAGCGCAGGGTCCCCGCCTCCTTGCTCCGCTCCACGATGTCAGCCAGCAGCGGGGCGACCTGCGCCAGCCCGGCCCCGCGCGTGGACGCCCACGGCGGCGCGGAGATCGTGTCCCGCCAGACGCTGGGGACGGCGATACACCGGCGCACGAATTCGAAGACGGCCTCGCCCGACGGCACGTCGGCCAGCACCTCCTCGGCGATCTCGCGGTTGCGCCGTCTCGCCGCCTCCACGACGGCGCTGAACAGATCGGCCTTGGTCGGGAAGCGACGGTACAGCGTGCCCACGCCGACGTCGGCCCGCGTCGCGATGGCCTCCATGGGCGCGTCGTAGCCCTGCTCGGCGAAGACGTCGCGCGCAGCCTCGAGGATCCGGCCGAGGTTGACCTCGGCGTCGCGGCGCAGCGGCCGCGCCTCTTCGCCCGTGCCGGCACCGGACTCGACGTCCGCCTCGCCGCGCCGGGTCACGCCAGGTCCTCGGGCCGTAGGGCGATGGCGCCGACGATGACCTCGGCCTCCCCCGTCAGCGCGGGATGCGCCTCCCGCAGCACGACGGAGGGGGCCTCGCGCCGGGGGATCAACAACGCGGCTAGGGCGGCCACGACCAGCCCGGCGCCGCTGGCCGCGAAGGCCAACACGTAGCCGTGCTCCTTGGGATAGCCGTCGGGCAGCAGGCTGCTGATGACGAGGCTGGTGGCCACCCCGCTGCCCAGGGCGGCCCCGATGCTGCGGATGTTGGTGTTCATCCCCGCGGCCACACCGGTCTGCTCGGCCGGCACGGCCTCAATGATGAGGTTCGCCATGCTGGCGAAGCCCAGGGCGATGCCGATGCCGAGCAGGCCCGTTGCGGCGTACATCGACCAGGCTTGGCTGTGGCTCAGCACCAGGAGGAGGTAGCTCGAGGCGGCGAAGAGCGAGCCGGCCACGAGCACGATCTTGGAGCCGACGAGCACCGAGAGCCGCCCGGTCATCGGGGCCACGATCACCATGGCCGCCGCGAATGGCAGCAGGTAGAGGCCCGACTGTGTCACCGAGGCCCCGAACCCGTACCCGACGTGGGTCGGCGTCTGGGCGAACTGGGGCAGCGCGATGAACATGGCGAACATGCCGAAGCCGAAGAGCAGTGCAGCGAGGTTGGTGGCCCAGACCGTAGGGACGCGCATCATCTTCATGTCGACCAGCGGCGAGGTGGAGCGGTTCTCCGAGACCATCCACGCCACGATCAGGACAACGGTAGCGACGCCCAGGACGATGACCGAAGTGCTCCCCCACCCCCACGTCGGCGCGTAGGAGATGGCGAGCAGCCCCGTCACCAGCCAGCCCGACATCAGGACCGCCCCGAGCCAGTTGATGCGGCCCGGGGAGCGCACCGGCGACTCGGGCACGAAGGCGAAGGTGGCGATCGTCGCCGTGACGGACATGACGAGAGGCACCCAGTAGAGCCAGTGGTAGTTCAGGTGCACGAGGATCGGACCGGCCAGCACGATGCCCGCCCCCGCCCCGGCGCCGAGGATGGCCGACATGACGCCGATGGCGCCCGCCACCCGCTCGTGTGGGAACTCGTCGCGGATGATGCCGAAAGCGAGCGGGAACACGGCCCCTGCCGCACCCTGGATCACGCGGCCGACCAACATCACGGGCAGCGTGGTGGACAGCGCGCTGATCAGCGTCCCGACCGAGAGGGCGATCAGGACGGCGACGATGATCTTCTCCTTGCCGACGATGTCGCCCACGCGGCCAAGGATCGGCGTGGCGATGGCGGCGCTCAGCAGGTACGCGGTCAGCAGCCAGCTCGCCCCGCTCTCCGACGTGTGCAATGTGTGTTCCAGCTGGGGGATGGCAGGGATGATGAGCGACTGCAGCAGGCTGAAG
>JBEKVF010000002.1:0-21490 GCA_049514295.1 Acidimicrobiales bacterium | reverse complement strand
TCGACGGCGGGAGAGGGCTGAGCGCGCGCGAGCTTGCAAGATGCAGCCGGGGTCGTGGGCCGAAAAGCCCGTTGACATGCCCTGAAGCGACTTTTGGGTTTCCCCGCACCGGGTCGTCGGCACGGTCGTGTCACGCGCTCTGATCGCGGCTCGAGGGAAAACGGAGGAGCAACGATGGTGGCTGGGTGTCGCATTCTCGGCAGGACCCTTCCCGTCATCGGAGCCCTCGCCGGCTCGGCGGCGACGCCCGCCGGCGCGGTCACGACCACCCTGTTCGTGACGACGACGGGATCGGGCTCCGTGTGCACGGAAGCCAGCCCGTGTGGCTCTGTCCAGGCTGCCGTGACGACGGCCTCAACCGACGCCGGTGCCGACCCCGCGCCGGCGACGGCTACGGGGTGACCACGGCGAAGTCGGGATCGGGGCTGTCGATGAGCCCGACCAGGGTCGCCAGCACGCCGGCGTCGCCGGACATGTCGACCCCGTCGGTCTGACCCTCCATCAGCAGCCCGATCAGCTGCGCCTTGGTCAATGTGACCGTGAGGTCGGCCTCCTCGCGCAAGGTGGTGGGGAAGTGGATGAGGGCACCGTTGCTCAGCTCCATCCGGTAGTCCTCGGCGCCCGAACCGGCGCCGGTGATCGTCCAGTTGATGCGCAGGCGCTCGTTCCATGCCTTGGGCCCGTTGATCCTGATGGCGATGGAGTCGAACAGCTGGGTGACGGTGAGCGCCGGGGCCATGCCGGCCGAGCTGACCTCGGTGTGCGGGATCTCGTGGAACAGCTCGTTCGCCCCGACCAGGAAGCAGTTGCGCCATGTGGCGCACTCCGACCCGTAGCCGAGCTCGGTCAGGGCCGTGCAGAGCACCTGGCGGGCCGTCTCGCTGTCGGGGGCGGCGAAGACGGCGTGGCTGGCCAGTTCCGCGGCGAAGCGCAGGTCCCCCTTCTCGAGGAAGGAGATCGCCTTGGCCACCGTCGCGTCCACCCCGCCGATCACCTGCACGTAGCGCTCGGCCGCCGCGACGGGCGGGTGCAGCCACAGGTGGGCCGGATTGCCGTCGTACCACCCGAGGTAGCGCTGGTAGATGGCCTTGACGTTGTGGCTGGCCGACCCGTAGTACCCGTGGGTGTGCCAGGCCTCGTCGAGCCCCGGCGGCATCTCGAGCATCTCGGCGATCTCGGTGCCGACATACCCCTGGTTCATGAGGCGCAGTGTCTGGTCGTGCAGATACGCGTACAGGTCGCGCTGCTCGGCCAGGTAGGTGATGATGTTGTCGGCGCCCCAGGTCGGCCAGTGGTGCGAGGCGAAGGCCACGTCGGACCGGCGGGCGAAGAGCTCCATGGCCTCGGAGAGGTAGCGCGACCAGATGCGGGGGTCCCGCACCTGGGCCCCCCGCAGCGTCAGCAGGTTGTGCAGGTTGTGGGTGGCGTTCTCGGCCAGGCACAGGGCCCGGTGGTCCGGGAAGTAGAAGTTCATCTCGGCCGGGCATTCGGTGCCGGGGGTGGACTGGAACACGATGCGGACGCCGTCGAGCACCTCCTCCTGGCCGGTGCGGGTGATGTCGAGCGTGGGGGCGATGAGCCCCACGGCGCCCGTCGAGGGTGCCGGCCCGAGTCCCATGCCCAGTGTCCCCTTCGCGCTCTTGGGCAGGGCCACCCCGCCGTAGTAGTAGCCCCGGCGCAACATCGCGGTCCCGGCGTAGATGTTCTCGGAGACGGCGTGCTCCAGAAAGTGCTCGGGGGCGAGGATGGGCACGTCGGTGTCCCGGTCGACGACGCCGAGCACGCCCCCGAAGTGGTCGATGTGGGCGTGGGTGTAGATGACCGCCGTCACGGCCCGCTCACCGCGGTGGGCCCGGTAGAGGGCCAGGGCCGCCGCCGCCGTCTCCTGGGAGACCAGGGGGTCGATGACGATGACGCCGTGGTCGCTCTCGACCAGGGTCATGTTCGACAGGTCGAAGCCGCGCACCTGGTAGATGCCCTCCGTGACCTCGTAGAGGCCGTGGCGGCAGTTCAGCTGCCCCTGCCGCCACAGGCTGGCATTGGCCGTCTCGGGGCTGGTGCCGTCGAGGAAGGCCCACCCGTCCATGTCCCAGACCTGGCGCCCCTCGGCATCGCTGATCGTCATGGGCTCGATGCTGGCGATGAAGCCCCGGTCGGCGTTCTCGAAGTCGGTCCGGTCGTTGAAATCGGCTGGCATGGCGCGCTCCTCTTCTCCGGATCCCCGGGTGTCCCAGAGTGATTGTCCAGGAAGCAGGGGCCGCGGGCCAGGGGCGTTCGCCCCTTCGCGACCGCCCGGTACCAACCCCGATCTTCAGTGACTTTCGGCCCTAGGACCGGACGGGCCGCGTGTCCGAGACTCGTGCGGAACGTCCGGCCCCCCGTCCCGAGGCGACGCGGAAGAGGGGGGCGGACCGCCGAAAGGAGCGATGCAATGACCGGTCCCGCCACCTCACCCGTCACCCGAGAGGGCCTCGACCGGAGCACCCTCAGGCCGCTCGAGCACTACGAGCAGGGCATCCTCGACCGCATCGCGGACTTCAAGGATCCCCGTCAGGAATGGCGGCGCATCTTCTCCGAGGTGCTCGGGACGTTCTTCCTGGTGCTGGTGGCCGCCGGTGGCGGCATGATGGGTCACGCCTTCCCCGGGATGATCGGTCGCAGCGCGGCGGTGGTCGCGCCGGGCCTCATGGTCATGGCCATCATCCTCTTCATGGGCAAGATCTCCGGCGCGCACCTCAACCCCGCGGTGTCCATCGCCTTCGCGCTGCGCCGGGACTTCCCTTGGCGGAGGGTGCCGGGCTACATCGTGGCCCAGCTCGTCGGCGCCACGTTGGCGGCGCTGTTCCTCCATGCGGTCATCAACGTCTCGGCGTCCTACGGGGCCAACTACCCGGCGCACGGGTACTCGAACATGGCGGCCTTCTGGATGGAGCTCATCCTGACCGTGGGTCTCGTGAGCGTGATCCTGGGCACGGCCTCGGGCGCGCAGAACGTCGGCATCATCGGCGCCTTGGGAGTGGGCGCCTACATCGCGCTGGCCGGTCTGTGGGGCAGCCCCATCTCGGGCGCATCGATGAACCCGGCCCGCACCTTCGGGCCTGACCTGGTCTCGACGACCTTCACCGGGTACTGGGTCTACGTCGCCGGCCCCCTCGCCGGCGCCATATTGGCGGTGGGCATCGCCTTCGTCCTGCGCGGCCGCGGCGGCGGCGCGTCCGGGTCGGGTGCAGCCCAGGGCGCGCTCTACACCGAGGTGGAGAGCATCGGGCAGTCATAGAGCCGGAATTCCGGGCAGCCCGCCTCGGCCGCCCCTCGCACACCGTCGCGGAGGCCGGACCTCAGCGCGCCGGGACCATCGGGTGCTCGCCGGGTCCGCCGGCCGCACCGGCGGCGATCATGGCCGCCTGGGCCTGGGCGCCCTCGTCGGAGATGCGCAGCATCAGCGCGATGAGGATGTAGTTGGCCAGCAGCGACGAGCCGCCGTAGGCGACGAAGGGCAGCGTGATACCGGTGAAGGGCAACAGCCGCACCACCCCGGCCATGATGAAGAAGGCCTGGAACCCCAGGATCAGGGTCAGCCCGGTGGCCATCAGGCGTGAGAAGTCCGAGCGTGCCGTCTGCGCCACGCGGAAGCCGGCGCCCACCAGCAGGATGAAGGCCATCACGACGGCCGTCGCGCCCACCATGCCCATCTCGGTGCCGATGGCGGCGAAGATCATGTCGCTCGTCAGTTCGGGGATCAGATAGGCGTAGTGGTCGAAGCCCAGGCCGGTGCCGCCCACCCCTCCCGTGCCGAGGCTGTACCAGGCCTGGCTGAGCTGGTAGCCGCCCGAATTGGGATTGCTGGTCGTCGGCCAGGGGTTCTGCCACTCCGTCACCCGCAGATGGACCTGACCGAAGTAGCGGGCAGCGATGTAGGCGCCAACGCCGAAGAGCACCAGCCCGAGCACCAGGTAGCCCACACGCCCGGTCGTGATCCACAGCAGGCCGATGAACAGCACGAAGAGGAGGGCAGCGAAGCCGATGTCGTCCTCCAGGCCGATGACGGCCATGGCGGCACCCCAGGCGACCAGGATGGGCAGCAGGGGGCGTGGGTCGAGGAACAGCCGGTTGCCGAGCTGCGCGGTGGGGATCGAGAGCATCTCCTTGTTCTCCGCGAAGTACGAGGCGAAGAAGATGCACAGGAGGATCTTGGAGAACTCCACCGGCTGGAACGAGATGCTGCCGTAGTGCACCCACAGGCGCGCGCCGTAAATGGGGGAGAAGAACAGTGGCGCCACGAGGAGCGCGCCGGCAATCAGCAGCAGCAGGTAGCGGTAGCGCTCCAGGTCCCGTGAGTACCGCACGACCAGCAGCGTCAGGACGTAGAGCATCACCCCCAGCGCGGCCCAGCCCGCCTGCCCCTTGGCCTGGCTCGGGTCCCAGCGGGCGATGATGACGTAGCCGATGCCGTTGAGGAGTACGGCCAGCGGGAGGATGACCGCGTTCGCGTTGGGGGCGAGCCAGCGGTTCGCCATGTGCGCGATCAGCGCCAACCCCAGCACGATGCCGAGGAAGGGCCCGATGTTCGCCGGGATCTTGGACTTCTGGCCCAGGACGGCGATGACGTAGAGCGCGACGATCAGCATCGAGCCGAACAGCAAAAGCCCCAACTCGGTGCGGCGCTTGGGCTTGGGGCCCCAGACGTAGCGCGGAAACGGCGTGCGACGGGCTCGTGACGGCACCGGGCGAATCGTAGTGGTGAGGGGTAGGATCGGGGCGACATCCCGCCTTCGCGCGTCGGACGTCGATCTCCGCCCATGACCCAGACCCGACCTCAGCACCAACCCCCGGCGGAGCCCACACCCCCGACGAATGCCCAGGCTGTGGCGGGTGGCGAGGCATCGACCGGCCCCGACGGCGAGGTCGGGCACCCGGCGCCCCCCACGTACCAGCAGATCGAGGCGTTCGGGTACCAGCGTTTCACCAACCGTGAGCAGTCACGGCTGGACTTCGGGTCACGCCTCCTCGACCTGGCGGAGGACGACGGGCAGCCGCTGCTCGAACGGGCGAAGTTCCTCGCCATCTTCTCCGAGCTGCTCGACGAGTTCTACCAGATCCGGGTGGCCGCTCTGGAGGACCAGGTCGCCGCCGGGGTGCGCACGCGCTCGGTCGACGGGCTGCGGCCCGGGGAGCAGCTGACGATGATCCGGGGCCGGGTCGAGGAGCTCGTCCGGCGCCAGGATCACATCTTCCTGGACCTCATCGTGCCGGCCCTCGCCCAGGCCGGCATCCGGCTCTCGAGCTGGTCCTCGCTCGATGACGACGACCGTGAGTACCTGGTCGACGTCTTCCAGCGCCAGATCTACCCCGTGCTCACACCCCTCGCCGTCGACCCCGGCCACCCCTTCCCCTACATCTCGAACCTGTCGCTCAACCTCGTGGTCGAGGTGCAGGACCCGGCATCGGGCGAGCGTCGCATCGCCCGGGTCAAGGTCCCGCCGGCACTGCCGCGCTTCGTCGTCATGCCCGACGGCGAGCGCTTCGTGCCGCTCGAGCAGGTCATCTCGGCCCATCTGGGGCCGCTGTTCCCGGGGATGACGATCGGGCACCACCACGCCTTCCGGGTCACCCGCAACGCCGACCTCGCCCTCGAGGAGGACGAGGCCGACGACCTCCTCGTCGCGATCGAGATGGAGCTGCGCCGACGCCGCTTCGGCAAGGCCCTGCGCCTCGAGGTGGAGGCCGACATGGGCCAGGACCTGGCGGACCTGCTGGCGACCGAGCTCCAGGTGGGCGCCGACGGCATCTTCCGGATCAGCGCGCCCCTCGACCTGAGCGGGCTGTGGGGCGTCTACGCCCTGGACCGACCCGACCTGCACGGCGAGACCTGGACGCCGATGACGCCCCCCCGCCTGGCGATGGTGGCGCACGAGCCCTCCGAGTTCTTCGCCCTGCTGCGCGAGCGCGACGTGCTGGTGCACCACCCCTACGACTCGTTCGCCACATCGGTGGAGGCGTTCGTCGCCCAGGCGGCGGAGGACCCGGCGGTGCTCGGCATAAAGCAGACGCTGTACCGCACCGGCGGTGACAGCCCGATCGTGGCCTCGCTCATCCAGGCGGCGGAGAACGGCAAGCAGGTCGCGGCCATCGTCGAGCTCAAGGCGCGCTTCGACGAGGAGGCCAACATCGGGTGGGCCCGCGCGCTGGAAGAGGCGGGGGTGCACGTCGTCTACGGCATCGTCGGGCTCAAGACCCATTCCAAGACCGCGCTCGTGCTGCGCCGCGAGGACGACGGCGTCCGCCCCTACTGCCACGTGGGCACCGGCAACTACAACTCGAAGACGGCGCGCATCTACGAGGACATCGGCCTGCTGACCTCGGACCCCGACATCGGCGCCGACGTGGGGGAGCTGTTCAACTACCTCACGGGCTTCTCGCGCCATGCCGACTACCGCCAGATCCTCGTGTCGCCGGTGACCGTGCGCAAGCGGATCATGTCCATGATCGAGGAGCAGGCGGAGGCGGGGCCGGCAGGCCGCATCGTGATGAAGCTGAACGGCCTCACCGACGCCAGCATGATCGACGCGCTCTACCGGGCCTCCGGCGCCGGGGTCGAGATCGACCTCGCCGTGCGCGGCCTGTGCCGCCTTCGCCCGGGCATCCCCGAGCTGTCCGAGCGGATCCGGGTCCGCTCCATCGTCGGCGCCTTCCTCGAGCACTCGAGGATCTACCGCTTCGGTGGCGCCCCCGCCGACCCGGCGGCCGGGCCCGGTCTGCCTCTCAAGATCTACATCGGCTCGGCGGACCTCATGGGCCGCAACCTGGACCGCCGGATTGAGGTGGTCGTCCCGGTGCGCGAACCCGAGTTGCAGGCCCGGCTCTTCGAGGTGCTCGACCTCGCGTTCGCGGACGAGACCAACGCGTGGGAGCTCGGCCCGGACCGGCGCTGGCGCCGGGTGCCGAACCGGCACGGGGTGAGCTCCCAGGAGCGCCTCAAGGGGCTGGCCCGGGAGCGGGCCCGCCGCCGCCTCGACTCGGACCTCCGCGTCGGAGAAGGTGACGAGGCCAGGTCCCCGGCGTAGGGACACCCCGGGGCAAAAGCTGCACCACCGCTCCCGCCCGCCGGTACCATCCTCCGCAATGGCGAGGGATTCATTGGCGCTGCGCATGCGCGCGATCTCGTCGGCCCGCGGCTGGGCGTGGCCGATCCTGTCGTGCTCGGTGGTGGTCGTCGGCGTGACGGTGCTCGCCTGGGTCCACGAGCAGATCGACCTCAGCACCTACCTGCTCGGCGGCGCGCACGCCCAGGTGGACAACCTCTTCACCGTCACGCTCCCGATCGACCACCTCGGGTTCACCTACCCGCCGTTCTCCGCCCTTTTGTTCGCTCCGTTCGCGCACATCCCCCTGCGGGTCTGCGAGGTGGCGTTCTCGTGGCTCAACCTGGCCGCGGTCTTCGCGCTGATCGCGGTGAGCCTGCGAGCCGTGTGCAAGGCGCTCGACCGGCGGACCATCCTGTGGTGGGCGCTCGCCCTCGTGCTGCCGGTCGTGATGTTCGACCCGGTGCGCCAGACCTTCCTGCTCGGTCAGGTCAACATCATCCTCGCCCTCATGGTGGTGGCGGACATGACGCTGGACCTGCCGATTCCCCGGGGCATCCTGGTCGGGCTGGCGGCCGCCATAAAGGTGACGCCCGCCATCCTCATCCCGTACCTGTTCCTGACCCGGCAGGGACGTTCCGGTGTCCGGGCCGTCGCCTCGTTCTGTGCCGCCGCGCTCCTCGCCGCCGCCGTCAACACCTCCACGTCGTGGGCGTACTGGACGCACTACATCAGGGACCCGCAGCGGGCCGGCATGCTCTCGTGGATCGGGAACCAGGGCGTCCTGGGCGCGACGGAGCGCATGCTGGGCCACACGGTCACCACGCCGACGAGCTTCGTGATCGGGGTGACGGTGGCCGGCGTCGGCCTGGCCGTGGCTGCGGCCGCGTACCGCCGCTCGTCGCCGGTGCTGGGGTTCCTGGTGGTGGAGGCCACCGAGTCGCTCGCCAGCCCGGTGTCGTGGTCCCACCACTTCATCTGGGTGATCCTGCTCGTGGCGTGGCTCGCCCTGGCCGAGGACCGGCCCCGCTACGGCGAATGGTTGGCCCTGGCCGTCTCGGTGCTGTTCTGGGCCGCACCCACCTGGTGGGCCCCGCACGGGCCGGACGTGACGTTCGCGGGGCGGGGCTGGCTGATGCCGCTCTCCGACTCCTACGCGCTGCTCTTCATCGTCCTCGTGGTGGGCGCGGGGGTCAGGGTCTGGCGCGCGCCGGTCCGCAAGCCGGTGATCCGCCGGAGCCGCCGGGCGATCGCACCGACGGGCGCCGGGAGCTGACCCGGCGCCGGCCACAGGCGCTCAGCGCGCCGGGCCCGGCTCGCAGACGAGGACGAGCGTGTGCGATCCCCGGTCGAACCTGCTCTCCACCGACGAGTCCGCGTGCGCCACGCGCCAGCCGGTCACGACCATCAGCTTCTCCGGGTCTCCGGGGCGGAACTCGTTGCGCCTGGGCTCGCCGGCCATCGTGAGGAGCGCGCCCGTCGTGGCGCGGAGTGCCCGTGCGGGAGCGCCCGGCTCGGGAGCCACCACGAAGTCGGCCACCAGCACGCTCCCAGCGGGTGCGCGGGCGCGCAGCGTCTCGCACAGCGACGCCATCGCCTCGAGGCTCAGGTGGGTCGGGACGCCCTCGCAGACGAAGAGGGAGCGCGCCTCCCGATCGTGCCCGGCGGCGTCGAGTGCCCCCCCGACGTCGTCGCGCAGGAGGTCGACGCCCACGTACGTCACCCCGGCCGGCTGAATGCCGAGCGCGCCCAGCCGCGCCCGCTTGTCGGCCTGCGTCGGGGGCAGGTCCACCTCGAACCAGCGGACCGTTCCGCCGCCGAAGCGCAGGGCCCGCCCGTCGTAGCCGGCCCCGAGGAGGACGACCTGGCCGGTCCCGTGGCCGAGCGCGCGGGCGACCTCGGCGTCGATGACCCTGGTCCGCTCCTCCAGCCCGGCGGGGCGGCCGATCGGGACGGCGAGGGCGCCGCCGACGGCGCGGTAGAGGCGGCGTTCCCCCTCCACGTCGCCGCCCGGCGTCGAGGGGCGCGTGCGGGCGAGCCGGGCCCGGTGGGCCGCGACCCAGCGCGCCCCGACCGAGGGGTGTCCCGAGGGCATCAGTCGAGCCCGGTCAGGACGTGATCGCCTCGGGCCCGGCGGCCGCCCTGGGACGGCCGAGGCGCAGCGACAGGTAGGCCGCGCCGCCGAAGGGGATGGGCAGCCAGAAGTTCACCAGGCGCCAGCTCAGGACGCCCGCCGCGGCGACGCCGCCGGGGACGCCGAAGCCCTTCAGCACGGCGACGATGGTCAGCTCAATCACGCCGAGCCCGCTGGGGGTCAGCGGGATGACGGCGAGGATGTTGGCGAGCCCGTAGCCCACCAGCACGTCGATGGGCGAGATGTGGGCCCCGAAGGCCAGCAGGAACACCCACAGCGAGGCGGCGTCGAGCAGCCAGTTGGCGGCCGCCCAGATGCCGGCCCGGGTGAGGAGCTCGGAGCTCGAGAACAGGATCTTCATGCGGTCCGCCACCTTCTGGACCAGCGAGGTCACGGTCTCCGCCTTCACGAAAGGGAGCCGGTTGGCCACCTTTTGTATGAAGACGGCGGCCTGCTTCTCGCCCCGGGTGAGGAGGAACACCAAGGCGCCGAAGATCGCGATCAGGAGCACGCCGAGGATGGCCGCGAAGCCGTAGAGCGGGTTGTAGCCCTGCAGCGGGATCGAGATCAGCAGGGCCAGCCAGAAGATCACGTTGAGCACCACGGCCGAACCGATGCCCTGGGTGGCCAGCCCGAAGGCGGCGGTGCTGCCCGACACGCCCGAGTCGGTCAGCAGTCGGTAGCTGGCGGCCGTCCCCGGCACCGTCCCGCCGGGGAGGACGTGGCTGACGGCCAGGGCCCACATGTTGATGCGGAAGACACGGAACCGGTCAGGGGCGTCCGGCGAGAGGACGGTGTGGGTCAGCTCCGCGTACGCCACCAGCGCCGCCACCTCGAGCAGCGCGCCCAGGATGAGCCAGAGGAAGTTGAGATGGGTGAGCTGATTGAATTCCCGCCGTGCGCTGGCGAACTCCGGCAGCAGGACGTACTCGCCGACGAAGAACAGGAAGAGGACCATCAGCGTGATCTTCACGTTGCGGGGCAGCCACCGCCGGCGGGCCGTGGGTTGCTCCTCGGGCTCCCCGTGCTCGACCTGGTCCATCGCATTCATGCTTGCACGTCCGAGGCGCGACCAACCGCCTCTTGAAAGGTCAAAGCTGCCAAGCTGGGCCCATGGCCGCAGAGCCTCCTGACACATGGCGCTCCAAGCTCTCGGGGAGCGCCGACCGCCGGGGGATCCCGCTCGGCACCATCGTCGTGTCGGTGCTGGTCGTCATCGCGCTGCTGGACCTCAACGCCGCCCTGATCCTCGGGCTCTGGGCCCTGCGCACCATCGTGGTCTACGTCATCATCGCCTTCTTCTTCACGCTGCTCATGACCCCGGCCACGCGCTTCCTGCGCAAGCGGGGGCTGTCCCATGGGGGGTCCACCCTCCTGGTGTTCCTCGTGGGCGCCCTGGCGCTGATCGGCCTGGTCTACCTGTTCACCGAGCCACTCGTCACGGCCGCGGTGCACTTCGGCCAGCAGGTCCCCACCCTCGTGCGGGAGGCCAAGAAGGGCCACGGCCCGCTGGGCCGGCTCGTCTTCCGCCTCCACCTGCAGAAGTACCTCTCCGAGGGGTCGACCAAGATCACCTCGCAGATCACCAAGGTGCTGAAGCCGGCCACTGCGTTCTCCGTGGGCGCGGCCGCGGTGTCGACGCTCATCGCCATCGTGACGATCGCCATCCTCACCTTCTTCACCATGCTCGAGGCGCCCCGCATATGGTCCGGGCTCCTCGGCATCTTCCGGCCCTCCACCGCAGACCGCCTGCGGCGGGTGGTGGACGAGACGATCGGCTCGGTGACGGGCTACATGCTCGGGAACATGCTCACTTCCGTGATCGCCGGCGTGATCTCGGGGGTCACGCTGGCCATCCTCGGCGTGCCCTTCGCGCTGCTGCTGGGGGTCTTCGTGGCCCTCGTCGACCTGCTGCCCCTCGTGGGCGGCCTGTTGGCCGGTGTGCCCGTCGTGATCATCGCGGCCATTCACTCCGTTCCGGCCGGGATCATCATGCTCGTCATCTTCCTCGTGTACCAGCAGATTGAGAACCACGTCCTCAACCCGATCATCATGAGCAGGACGGTCCAGCTGAACCCGTTCTGGGTGCTCATCGCGGTGCTGGTGGGCGCCACGCTCGGCGGCCGCATCGCGGGAGGCCTCGGGACGTTCGTCGGCGCCCTGGTGGGCATCCCGTTCGGGGGCGCGCTGCAGGTGATCGTCCGGGAACTACGCAGGGGCCCCGACGCCATGGTGGACCACTCGGAGCTGCACGGGCCGCTCACGGCGGCGGACCCGTCGGACATTTAGGCGTTCGGGCGCCACCAGCCCCGGCGCCCGGAGTTGGCGAAGATCCAGGCCAGGGGTCCGAACCGGTTCCGGCCGCCTCACCGACCGGCGCCGGGGCCGGTGCGGCGTCACCCCCTAGAATGACCACCATGCGACCGTTGGTTGTCATCCCGACCTATAACGAGTCGGAGAACATCGAGCGGATGCTCCACCGGATCCACGAGTGCCTGCCGCAGGCCGGCGTGCTCGTGGTCGACGACGGGAGCCCCGACGGGACGGCCGACCTCGTGATGGCGGTGGCCGCCGAGCTGCCCGACGTGCACCTGCTGGCCCGTGCCGCCAAGTCCGGACTGGGGAGTGCGTACCGTGCGGGCTTCGCGTGGGGTCTCGAGCGCGGCTACGACGTCTTCGTCGAGATCGATGCCGACTTCTCGCACGATCCGGCGGCGCTGCCCTCGTTGATCGCACCGCTCAAGGAGGGCTTCGACGTCTCCATCGGCTCGCGCTACGTCGAAGGCGGGTCCATCCCCAACTGGGCCTGGCACCGCCACCTCCTGTCACGGGGCGGCAACCTCTACGCGTCCGGCGTCCTCGGGCTCGGCGTCGCCGACGCGACGGCGGGGTACCGGGCCTACTCGGCCGGTATCTTGCGCCGGCTCGACCTCGACCGGATCCGGGCCGAGGGCTACGGCTTCCAGATCGAGATGACCTACCGGGCCAAGCAGCACGGCGCCGCCATCACCGAGGTGCCGATTAGCTTCGTCGACCGGGAGGCCGGCGAGTCGAAGATGTCGTCGTTCATCGTGATCGAGGCGCTGGGGCTCGTGAGCTGGTGGGGCCTGGGGCGGTTGGCCCGGTCCTTCGGGCGCAAGCCGCCGGGCGCCGGCACCGACGTCACCGTCTCCGCCGCCGCTGAAAGCGCCGTGAGCGCCGGGAGCGGGGACGGCACCGGCAGCGGGCCCCGCAGCTCCAGCGGCGCCGAGGATCCCGTCCGATCGCCATGAGCACGGGCGCGGTGCGGTCATGACGATCGAGGCACCCACGGCGCGCATCCTGGTGGTCGACGACGAGCCGAACATCGCCGAGCTGCTCTCGGCCGCCCTCTCGTTCGAGGGCTATCAGGTCGGCGTGGCGGCGACCGGTGCCGAGGCGCTCGAGCAGGTGCGCACCTTCCGCCCCCACCTCGTGATGCTCGATGTGATGCTGCCCGACTTCGACGGCAACGAGGTCTGCCGGCGCATGCGCAACCAGGGTGAGCACATGCCGATCGTCTTCCTGACGGCGCGTGACACCACCCAGGACAAGGTCGAGGGCCTGAGCATGGGCGACGACTACGTGACGAAGCCCTTCAGCGTCGAGGAGCTCATGGCGCGCATCGGGGCGATCCTGCGCCGGGCCGGGGAGGTGGCGGCCGCCGACATCTCCACCCTGCAGTTCGCCGACCTCACCATGAACGTCGACACCCACGAGGTGTGGCGGGACGACCTGCCGATCGACCTGACGGCGACCGAGTTCAACCTCCTGCGCTACCTGCTGGAGAACGCCCGGCGGGTGATCTCCAAGTCCGAGCTGCTCGACAACGTCTGGGGATTCGAGTTCCGCGGCGACCCCAACATCGTCGAGACCTACATCAGCTACCTGCGGAAGAAGATCGACGCCACCGAGCCGGCGCTCATCCACACCATCCGCCGGGTCGGCTACACCCTGCGACTCCCCCGGGAAGGATGAGCCTCCAGAAGCGGCTCGTCGCCGTCGTGGCGTTGCTGCTGGTGATCGGCCTCCTGGTCGCCGACGTCGTCACGTACGCCTCGGTCCGCTCCTTCCTCTACGGCCAGGCCGACAACACGCTCGCCCAGAACGAGGCGCTCGGCTTCAACTACCTGACCTACGCGGCGGGCCGGGACGTGCCGATCACCGAGGCCAACCTCTCGCGCCGGGTCTCCTCGGACGTGTACCTGACACTCCTCGATCGCAATGGGAAGGTGATAATGCGCCGCCCCTCGGGGTCGCCGACGCGGCCTGATCCGGCACCGATCCTGACCAATCAGGTCCAGGTGCAGCAGGTGCCCGACATCTACAGCCGGGTCCGCGTCGGGCGCTACGCCGGTACGTTCCGCCCCGACCCCGACGCGGTGATCCTCGGCAGCACGGGTGACCCCGACGGCCAGTACCGCACCGTCGCCGTCACCGTGCCCCAGGGCACGCTGATCACCTCCACCTCGCTCAACCCGACCAACGACACGCTGGCCTCGCTGCGCCGGGTGGAGCTGATCGCGAGCCTGGCCGTGTTGCTGGCCATGGGTGTGCTGGTCATGGTGGTCGTGCGCCGGGGCCTGCGCCCGCTGCGCCAGATGGCGGGCACGGCGGACGCCATCGCCTCGGGCGACCTGACCCGCCGCGTGCCCGAGGAGCGCCCCGACACCGAGGTAGGCCGCCTCGGTGTGGCGCTCAACGAGATGCTGACCCAGATCGAGGGGGCCTTCGTCGAGAAGTCGGCCTCCGAGGAGCGCCTGCGCCAGTTCGTGTCCGACGCGTCGCACGAACTGCGGACGCCCCTCACCTCCATCCGGGGCTACGCGGAGCTGCTGGGGCGGGGCGGGTTCTCCGACGAGGCGGGGCGGCGCAAGGCGCTGAAGCGGATCGAGGAGGAGGCGACCCGGATGGGTGGCCTGGTCGAGGATCTGCTGCTGCTCGCCGAGCTCGACAGGGGCCGGCCGCTCCGGGCGGAACCGGTCGACCTGCAGCGCATCTGCGCCGACGCCGTCGGCGACTCGAACGCCGTGGCCCACGGCCACCACCTGATGCTCGAGCCGGGATCGCCGGTGGTGGTGGTCGGCGACGGCGAGCGCCTGGCGCAGGTGGCGCACAACCTCGTGCGCAACGCGCTGGCCCACACGCCTCCGGGCACCGAGGTCAGCGTGTCGACGGGCGTGGCGCAGAACATGGGGTACATCAAGGTGTCCGACAACGGGCCGGGGATCCCCCTCAGCGAGGCCGCCCGCGTCTTCGACCGCTTCTACCAGGGCGATCCGTCCCGGTCCGCCACCGGGACCGGGTTGGGACTGGCCATCGTGCGGGCCATTGCCGAGGCCCTGCACGGGTCGGCCGAGGTGCTCTCGACGCCGGGCCCGCGCTCGGGGGCGGCCCTGGTGGTCAGGATCCCCCTCGCCGCCACCCACGTGGAGGCCGGCGCCGCCGCGCCCGCGCCCGCCCGCTCACCGCAGCTGCACTGAGGCGCCGGGGACGACGGCCTCGAGGACCGTCGCCAGCTTCACGTTGGTCTCGTCCGCCTCGGCAGCGGGGACCGAGTCCGCGACGACGCCTGAGCCGGCGCGCAGCGTGACGGCGGCACCGTCGGCGTGGAGCCGGGCGCTGCGGATCCCGATCATCCACTCGCCGTCGCCCGTGGCGTCCACCCAGCCCACCGGGCCGGCCCAGTAGTCCCGCTGGTCCGCCTCGCGGAGCGCGATGAACTCGAGTGCCTCGGCGCGGGGAGTGCCGCCGACGGCCGGCGTGGGATGGAGGCGTTCCAGGAGCTCGAGCACCCCGACGGGCTTGCTGAGGCGCCCCTCGATCCGCGTGCCGAGATGGGCCACGGAGCGGAACGCGACCATGGAGGGCTCCTCGGGCACCGACAGCTCGTCGCAGTACGGGGTGAGCGTCGCCGCGATCTCGTCGACCACGTAGCCGTGCTCCTCGCGTCCCTTGGCGGACCGGGCCAGGTCGCGTTGGGCGTCGGCGTCGGCACGTGCGGTGTCGCCGCGTGGCACCGTACCGGCCAGGGGGTGGCACGACACCTTGTCGTCGTGGCGGGCCACGAGCAGCTCGGGGCTGGCGCCGAAGAAGGCGCCGTCGGGGACCGGCATGGAGAAGATGGTGCAGTTGGGCTCGCCGGCGCGGAGCCGGCGCAGCACTGCCGAGAGGGGGAGCGGGCCGTCGAGCTCCACGGTGATCGGACGGGACAGGACCACCTTGCGCAGCGTGGCGCCGGGCTCGCGCATCAGGGCGACGGCGTCGGCCACCATGTCGCCGTAGGCCGCCGAGGTCATGGAGGTGGAGAGGGCGGCGACCATGGGGTCGTCGGCGACCTCGGGCGTGGTGCCGTACTGCCAGATCACGGCGTCGAACAGCTCGTCGGTCCCGGGGAGCGCCGTGCCCGCCGGGCCGACCGCGGTGGCCCAGCGCCGGGTGACCCCTTCCGCATCGCGTGAGATCCCCATGGTGAAGCGGGGGATCACGAGGTACCCGGCCATGGCGTCGACGAAGGGGAGCGCGCCGAGCGCCACCACACCGGAGCCCGGTCGCCGGACGGTGTCATCGCAAGGGATGGCCCTCATCGCGGTCGGCGCCTCAGCGGCGCGGACGAGCTGCGCCGTGCCCCATCCGACCAGGGTCAGACCGATGCGGTCGAAGAGAACGGTCGGGCTCCCGTCGAATTGCAGCGCGTCGGGCCCGTAGTCGAGCGGCACGCTCCGCGCGTGGAGCGCGTCGGTCACGGGGAGCCGGCGCGGGTGGCGACGACGAGCTGGCTGAGGCCTCCCGCCAGGGGGCGGATCCCGACGGCGGAGAAACCGGCCCCGAGCAGCATCCGGCGCAGGACGGGGGCGGGGGGGAGGTAGGCCACGGAGCGGGGGAGGTAGTGGTAAGCCTCCCGGTCGGAGATGGCCCCGCCCAGGGCGGGGACCGCCCGGTTGAACCACACGTCGTAACCGGCGCGCCAGAGCCGCGACGTCGGGGCGTCGACCTCGAGCACGGCGAGCCGCCCACCCGCACGGAGCACGCGGGCGCACTCGGAGAGCGTGGCCGCCAGGTCGGTGAAGTTGCGCAGCGCGTAGCCGCACACGAGCCCGTCGAAGGCACCGTCGCCGAAGGGGAGCCGGCTGCCGTCCGCCTCGACGAGCGGCGTGGACGCGCCGTTGGCCGCCAGCATGCCCGCGCTCAGGTCCGCCCCGACCACGCGGTAGCCGCGGCGCAGCGCCAGCCGTGAGAGGTCGCCCGTCCCACAGGCCAGGTCGAGGACGAGCGCATCCTCGGGCAGGGCGAGCGAGGCCACGGCGCCGCGCCGCCACGCCTGGTCGAGCCCGAAGGTCATCAGGCGGTTCATCAGGTCGTAGCGCGGCGCGATGGTGTCGAACATGGCGCGCACGCGTGCCGTCTTCTCCTCGCCGGTGGGCAGCGGCGCCGTCGACGCGGGATCGGCGGCCGCGTTCCGGCGTCGTCGCGCCATGGTGCGGGGCGGGGTCAGCGGTAGTAGCGGTAGACCACTTGGGCGACGCACGCCGGCTTGGGTGCGTCCTTGATCTCCATCACCAGGTCGTAGGTGACCTGCACGCCGCCGTCGGTGTCCTCGACGCCGGCCACCGTCACGCCCATGCGCAGGTCGGCGCCGACGGGAACCGGAGAGGGGAAGCGGACCTTGTTGCAGCCGTAGTTGACGCCGAACTTCGTGTTCTCGACGCGGATGACCTTGTTCAACAGGACCGGGGCGAGCGAGAGGGTGAGGTACCCGTGGGCGATGGCGACGCCGAAGGGCCCCTCCTTGGCGCGCTCCGGGTCGACGTGGATCCACTGGTGGTCGTCGGTCGCGTCGGCGAAGAGGTTCACCCGGTCCTGGGTGATCGTCTGCCACTCGGAGAATCCGAGCTCCTTGCCGACGAGCTCGTGAAAGGCGTCGACACCGTCGACGATGGTGGTCATACTGCGCTCCTCGCTGGTCAGGGTTTGATTCCGCTGAGGGACGCTACCCGCCCCGGAGCACCTCACTACGCTGACTCCCGTGAGCCACGCGCACGAGCACGATGCCATGCCGGTCCACCAGCACCGGGATGTCCGCGGCGGCGGCGCCCGGGCGGCCGTCTTCGGCATCAGCGACGGCCTGGTGACCAACGTCTCCCTGGTCCTGGGCATTGCCGGGGCAAACCCGGGGGGGTCGATCGTGCGCCTGGTCGGGGTGGCCGGGCTCGTCGCCGGTTCCTTCTCCATGGCGGCCGGCGAGTACCTCTCCATGACCGCCCAGCGCGAGCTCATGGAGCGCGAGCTCGAGGTGGAGCGCCGGTCGCTGAGCCGCAGCCCCGAGGGGGAGGCGGCGGAGCTCCGGGGCATGTACGTGCAGCGGGGCATCGACCCCAACGTGGCGACCGACATGGTCAACGAGGTGATGCAGGACCCCGAGCTCGCCCTCGAGACCCATGCCCGCGAGGAGCTGGGCATCACGTCCCAGAGCCTCGGGTCGCCGTGGCAGGCCGCGGCCGCTTCCTTCGTCGCCTTCGCCATCGGCGCCTTCATCCCGTTGGCGCCCTGGCTGTTCACGTCGGGGACGCCGGCCATCATGCTTTCCGTGGTGCTGGGCGCCGTGGCCGCGCTCGCCGTCGGTGCCGTACTGGCGAAATTCACCGAGCGGCCGGCCATCGTGTCTGCGCTGCGCCAGCTGGGCGTGACCGCGGTCGCCGCCGCGGTCACCTACGGGGTCGGCCGCGCCATCGGGACCGGCACGAGCTGACGCCGGCGTCCGGACGGCGTCAGGCCGGTCCGCGCCGGTACGACCGGTCGACGTGGTCGACGGTGAAGCCGAGCGACCCGTACAGGGCGACGGCGACCTCGTTGGTGGCGTCGGTGTAGAGCATCCCGACGGTGACGCCGCGCCGCCACAGCGACTCGAGCCCCGCCACGGTGAGGGACCGTCCCCAGCCGTGTGCGTGATGCCGCGGGTCGACGGCGATGACGTAGATCTCGCCGAGCACCGGACTGCGGTCACGGTGGACCTTGGTCCAGCACGAACCGATGAGGCCGGCGCCGTCGGGATCGTCGGCCACGAGGAACCCGTCGAGCTCGACCCAGTCCGCGGCCATGCGCTCGCGGAGCTGCTCGACCGTCCACCCACCCTGCTCGGGATGGCCGGCGAACGCCCGGTTGTTCGTGTCGACCCAGGCCTCGTCGTCGCGCCCGGGCACGAAGGGGCGGGTGATCAGGGGCCGGGTCGCCGCCACGACGTCCGGCGGGAGCGGCAGGGGGACACGCATCTGGAGGAGGTCGCGCTCGGCAACGAACCCGTGCGCCCGGGCGCGGTCGTCGTCGGCGGGCCCGGCCTGCATGGCCCAGAGATGGACCGGGGCGTCGGTCGGCACCTCCGCCACGGCGCGCCCGAGCAGCGCGGACATCACGGCGTCCTCGGTGCCGCGTGCCCGGGCGGCGGGATCCGCGACGACGTGGAGCACGGTGGAGCCGTCCTTGGCGGGTGAGAGCAGGGCGAGCCCGACGAGCTCGCCCTCGTCGTGGGCGAGCACGGCGCGACCCTCCGCCCGGGCCGTGTCGGGGTGCGTCAGGGCGAACAGTTGCGGCTCCGGGAGTGCGGGGTGGTTGCCGGCCGCGCCCGCCCGGGCCACGAGCGCATTGAGCGCGTCCCGGCCGGTAGCGCCGAGGTCGTCCAGGTCGACTACCACCATGTCCACCACGTCCACGCCGGCCAACGTAACCCGGTACCGTGAGCCGGTGGCGAAGCCGAGGACACCGAAGGGGCGGGCGCGGCTCGTCGTCGAGCGCCTGGCCGAGCGCTACCCGGGCACCGCGACGGAGCTGTGCGCGCTCGAGCACGAGGACCCGTTTCAACTGCTGGCCGCCACCATCCTGTCGGCGCAGTGCACCGACGCGCGCGTCAACATGGTCACGCCCGTGCTCTTCGCCGCCTACCCGGACCCGGCATCGCTGGCCGCGGCGAACCCCGAGGACGTCGAGGAGATCATCCGGTCCACCGGGTTCTTCCGCTCGAAGACCAAGAGCCTCATCGGCATGGCCGGTGCCGTGGCCGATCGCTACGGCGGCGAGGTCCCGCGCGAGCTCGAGGAACTGGTGACGATCCCGGGTGTGGGACGCAAGACGGGCAACGTCGTGCGCAGTGTCGCGTTCGGGCTGCCCGGCCTCCCCGTCGACACCCACGTGTTGCGGGTGAGTCAGCGCCTGGGTCTGCTCGAGGGGGTGGCGCCGGCCGAGCAGCGGGACGCGGTCAAGGTCGAGCACCAACTCAACGCCCTGATCCCCGCGGCCGAGCGGGGGGCCTTCAGCCTGCGGGTCATACTCCACGGGCGGGAGACCTGCGTTGCCCGAAAGCCGCGTTGCGCCGCATGTCCCTGCGCCGATTTTTGCCCCTCGGTACGTTAATCGGCGCGCGATGGGCCTTTCGGCCCCTTTTTAGGCAATTCGTGTTTCCCGTGGTGAAATCCGAAAACACAGGCGCTACCATTGGCGCTGGAACCGGTTCCCGCCACCTGGTTCCAAAAGAGTCGTGACTGGGATCCGCCTCCTGGCCGACTCGCCCAATGCCGGCCTTCGGGCCGGCATTGGTGTGTCCGGCCCAGGTCAGGGGTGGTGGAGCGCCCTGGTAGTACTTGAGGTGCTACCATCAGGGCATGGTCACCAAGCGCTCGGTCTCACTCGACGACGAGGTGGCATCGTCCGTCGAGGAGGCGGCCAAGCAGGACGGGGTCTCCTTCAGCGCCTGGCTCTCGTCGGCGGCCGAGAAGCAGCTGCGCGTGCGTCAGGGCCTGCGTGGCGTCGCCGCGTGGGAGGGCGAGACGGGCTCGCTGAGCGCCGAGGAACTCGCGGCGGGTGAGGCACTCCTGGCCCGCCTGCGCTCGGGTGTGTCCGGCGTGGCATCACGCGTCCGGCGGCGGTGAGCCCGAACCGCCGGGAAGGGCTTGTCTACGGGCTCGGCGCCCTGCATGCCGCGGCGAGAGGTGACCGCATGATGTGGGCGCTGCACCGCGCCGCACTCTCGAACGGCATCGTGCCGGTGATCCCGGCCGTGGCCGTGGCCGAGGGGTACCGGACCGAGGCGCGCAGTGACCGGATCGGTGAGCTGCTGGCCGGGACCGAGGTCGAGCCCTTCAGCGGGGAGGCGGCCCGCCGCTCGGGTGAGCTCGCGGCGCGATGCGACACGTCGGACCTGAGCGTCGTGGCGGTCGTGGAGCTGGCCGAGCGTCGTAACTACGCGGTGGTGACGCAGCGCCAGACCGTCCTGCGCACGGCGGCGTCGCTGCTCGGCCACGAGCTCGTCCTCTACGCCGTGTGAGCGTCGGGTCGTGGGCCGTGCGCTGAGGAAGTCGTTCGAGGCGGTCCTCGAGGAGAGCGCGGCGAAGGGCGGATGGACCTATGTCGTGATGCCGGGCTCGGCGGCCTTCTTCGGGACGCGGGGCCTCGCCAAGGTCCGCGGCACGGTCGACGGGGTCCCGTTCGAGAGCTCGTTCAAGGCCCTCGGGGACGGCGCGCACAAGCTCCCCGTCAAGGCGGACATCCGCCGCGCCATCGGGAAGCAGGCCGGCGAGACGGTCCGGGTCCGCCTCACCGAGCGTATCGACGGCTGAAGCCCGGGCTCACCGGCCCGAGCCCTGGGAGAAGCGGCGGAGGCGTCGCAGGGCCCCCCCGAGGGCGCGTTCGACCGCGATGAGCTCGTGCGCCATGTCCTCGTCACCGCTCGACAGCGCGCCCTCCGCCATGGCGGTGACCCGCTCGTGCAGCTCGGCGAGGGTGGAGGACAGGGAGGAGATCTCGGCGGGGGAAGACATCCCGCGATGATGACCGATCGTGGGAGGCCCGTCGCCACCGGGGCGCCGAGCCCGCGGCCATGAACCGGGCTTCCGGGCATCGGTAGGCCCCGCGCTGCGCCCGCTCTCCTCGCGCGCCGGATATGGAAAGGACCCCGTGGGGCTCGCCGGTAGCCTTGAGACCTCATGTCCCTCCGTGTCCTGGACCTGCGCGGCACGAAGCCGCCGTTCGACACCGCCCTGCCGCGGCCTTCGGCGCCGGGTGCCGACGTCCACGACGTGGTGGCGCGGATCCTCCTGGAGGTGCGCACCGAGGGCGACCGCGCCGTCGTCCGCCACACGGCGGACCTGGACAAGGTCGACGTGTCCGATGGCCTGCGGGTCCCCGCCGACGAGATCGAGGAAGCCCGCGCCACCGTCCACCCCGACCTGTCCAAGGCCTTGGAGGTGGCGTTCGATCGCATCCTGGC
>JBEKVF010000001.1:0-24784 GCA_049514295.1 Acidimicrobiales bacterium | reverse complement strand
CCAGCCTCCTGCCCTACATCTTCATCATCGGGATCGGGGCCGCCTTCATCTACTTCATCGGCCGCCAGACCCGGGGGCAGATGTCGGGGATCATGTCGATCGGTCGATCCAAAGCCAAGACCTTCAGCAGCGACCGCCCCTCCACCACCTTCGACGACGTCGCCGGCTACACCGGGGTCAAGCAGGAGATCAGCGAGGTCGTCGACTTCCTCAAGACCCCGGCCCGCTTCAAGGAGATCGGGGCGAAGATCCCCAAGGGCGTCCTGCTCGTGGGCCCGCCCGGTACCGGCAAGACGCTCATCGCACGGGCCGTCGCCGGCGAGGCCGGCGTGCCCTTCATGTCGGTGAGCGGCTCGGACTTCATGGAGATGTTCGTGGGCGTCGGGGCCAGCCGGGTCCGGGACCTGTTCCAGACGGCCCGCAAGCAGGCCCCCGCCATCGTCTTCGTCGACGAGATCGACTCCATCGGCCGCAAGCGCGGCGCCGGCCTGGGCGGCGGCCACGACGAGCGCGAGCAGACCCTCAACCAGATGCTCTCGGAGATGGACGGCTTCGACACCTCCGAGGGCGTGGTGATGATCGCCGCCACCAACCGGCCCGACATCCTCGACCCCGCGCTGCTGCGGCCCGGGCGCTTCGACCGCCAGATCGTGGTGCCGCTGCCCGACCTCGAGGAGCGGCTGCCCATTCTGCAGGTCCACTGCAAGGGCAAGCGGATGTCATCCGACGTCGACCTCGGCGTCGTGGCGCGGGGCACGCCGGGCATGAGCGGCGCCGACCTGGCCAACCTCGTCAACGAGGCCGCCCTCCACGCCGTGCGCCGGGGCAGCGCGGAGATCGCCATGGCCGACTTCGAGACGGCGCGCGACCGGGTGCTGCTCGGCCAGCGCCGCGAGTCCATGGTCCTCTCGGAGTCCGAGAAGGAGCGCATCGCGTACCACGAGGGCGGCCACGCGGTGCTCGCCTATGTGCTCGAGCACGCCGACCCGGTGCACAAGGTCACCATCCTCCCGACGGGCATGGCGCTCGGCGTCACCCACCAGCTGCCGATGGAGGAACGCCACATCCACCCCCGCCAGTACATCGAGGACTCGTTGTGCGTGCGCATGGGTGGGCGCTGCGCCGAGCTGCTCGTCTACGGCGACCTGTCCACCGGTGCCGCCAACGACCTGGTGGGCAACACGGAGCTGGCGCGCAAGATGGTCCGCGAGTGGGGCATGAGCGAGGCCATCGGCCCGATGGCCTGGGGATCCCAGGGCCAGGTCTTCCTGGGCGAGGACCTCATGCACACCCGTGACTACTCCGAGAACACGTCCAAGGTCATTGACGACGAGGTCGAGCGGATCCTGCGCTCCGAGGAGACGCGGGCCATGGAGGTGCTGAGCAAGCACCGGGGCGGCCTCAACGCCATCGCCCGTGCGCTGCTCGACAACGAGATCATCAACGGCAGC
The DNA here is from genome assembly GCA_049514295.1 of Acidimicrobiales bacterium. Lineage (GTDB taxonomy): Bacteria > Actinomycetota > Acidimicrobiia > Acidimicrobiales > RAAP-2 > Bog-473. The sequence continues at coordinate 23,333 of JBEKVF010000001.1, read as the reverse complement.
GAGGTGGCCCGCCTGGTCGACGAGGCCCACGGGTCGCCCGTGCACACCGAGGGGGCCAAGTCGGTGCCGCACTTCAACGAGGCCGCCATCAACGCGCCGGCCTCCAACGGCGGCGGAGCCAACGGAGCCAACGGAGCCAACGGAGCCAACGGCGCCGGCAACGGCCACGTGCCGCACACCGGGACCGACACCGCCGGTGGGCCGGTCGCCGTGCCGGCCGCACCCACCCCACCGGCCGCCCAGCGGCCCGAGACCGAGTCGTGGCCGCCACCGCCGTGGCCCCCTTCCGCCGACCCCTCGGCTGGTGCACCGGAAGGACCCGCAGCCCGCTAGGCACGGCGCCCACCCGGAACGAACCAAACCGGGCTGCGCTGCGTCATGAAGGGGGATGGTGGAGCAACAGCTCGCAGAGTGGCTCGAGGACGGGTACGTCGCCTCCTTCCGCACCGCTTGCCTCATCCTGGGCAACCGGGCCGACGCGGAGGAGGCCGTCCAGGACGCCTACCTGCGGGCCTGGCGCTTCCGCGACTCCCTCACGGCCGTGCCGAGCATCCGGCCCTGGCTCTACCGGGTCGTCGTCAACTCGTGTTACTCCAAGCTGCGCCGGGAGATCCCCCACCGCGACCGCCGGGCCGGTGACGAGCCGCTGGCGCAGGTGCCCGGGCGGGGCGCCGATCCCGAGGCCAGCGCCGAGCAGGCCGAGGTCGCCGGGACGGTGCTCGCCGCGCTGCAACAGCTACCGCTGTCGCTGCGCGTGCCCGTCGTCCTGCGCTACTACGCCGACCTGAGCGAGCGTGACATCGCGCTCGCCATCGGCCGGCGCCAGGGCACCGTGAAGTCCCGCCTGCACGAGGCCCGCCGCCGCCTGGCGGCCGACCCCGCCCTGTGCGCCCTGGCCGGCGCCGGGGACGCACCTCGCAGCGAGGAGACCGGCCCATGACCATGCTCGACGACGACCGCCTCGCCTCCCTGTTCGCCCGCGCCGGCGCCGCCTTCGAGGTCCCCGCCTCGGGCGCCGACGACATCCTGGCACGGGCGGCCGGCACCGGCCGCTCCGCGGGTCACGACGGTGGCGGCGGCATCGGGGACGAGGGCGCACCTGACGAGCCCACCGCGATCCGGGACGGCCGGGTGCGCCGGCTCGTGGCCACCGCCGGCCGGCACCGCGTGATCTCGGCAGCAGCCTGCATCGTCGTGGCCCTCGTGGTCGCGGGCACGGTGGGCGCGTTGGTGCGCTCGCCGTCGGGCCCCACGCTCACCTCGAGCCTGCCGCGGACGGGGCTGGTGGCACCCGTGTCCGGGGCGACCACGACCGTCCCGCAGGGCTCGGCCGTGGCGGGTGGCTCGGCCAGGACGGCGGCACCGTTGCCCTCCAACGGGGCGCAGCACGCGGCGTCGACGCCCGCCGTCACCACACCCACGCCGACTTCGCCCTCCCTGCCGAGCGGCGCAGTGGGCCAGCCCTCGAAGATTGAGCAGACCGGGGCCCTCGGGCTGTCGGTCGGCCGCGGCGACCTCGACCGGACCATGACGCGGCTGACCTCGCTGGCGGGAGCCTTCGGGGGCTTCGTGGCGAGCTCGCAGACGCAGTCCGGCGCCGGCACGGGCGGCGCGCCCTACGGGAGCATCACGCTGCAGGTGCCCGTCAACGACTTCTCGACGGTGCTCAAGCAGGCCCAGGCGCTGGGCAAGACCTCGGACCTCACGACGAAGGCCACCGACGTCACGGGACAGTACGTCGACCTCCAGTCGCGCATCACGGCGCTCGAGGACAGCCGGCAGCAGTACCTGACGATCCTGGCCAAGGCCACGACGGTGGGTGACGTGCTGGCCGTGCAGGAGCAGCTCGACGGCATCCAGTCCCAGATCGAGCAGCTCCAGGGCCAGTTGAACCTCCTCAACAGCCAGACGTCGTACTCGACGTTGACGGTGACCGTCAGTGAGGGAACACCGCCACCGCGCCCGGGGCCGGTGCCCGAGTCAGGTGTCGTGCGGGCCTGGCACGACAGCGTCGGCGGGTTCGTCGACGGTGTAGAGGGCGTGATCCGGCTCGCCGGCCCCGTGCTCTTCGCGCTGCTCTGCCTCGGCGTCCTGGTGGTGGGAGGGCGCGCGCTGTGGCGCCGCTACCAGCGGCACAACCTGTAGCGACCGCCGCTCAGAGACCGATGGCCGCCGCCAGCGGGAGACCGGGCATCGTCACCACGCCGAAGCCGCCGGTCGGGCCGACTTCCTCGCTCACCGCCATCGGGCCGCTGGCGCGCACGGTGATCTCGTCGAAGCCGGCGCTGGAAAGGGCCGCGCCGTAGACGGACCCCGTCGTGCCGGCGGGCACCATCCCCGCACCGATCGTGCGGTCGCCCGACGGGGTCACGGCGGACACGGTGTAGCTCTCGTCGGCGCCCGACGTGTTCGTGAACGCCAGATAGGTGGGTGCCGCACCGCTCACGGCGGGGTTCGCGCTCGTGCCCGGCGGTGGCAGCACCCACTCGCCGGTCGGCGAGGCGGTGCTGAGGCCGTCCACTGCCATCGCCATGCCGGCCTGGGGCGCCGGATCCGAGGTGGGCACCATCACGGTCCGACCGACGACCACGCCCGGGCCGCCCGTGGCCTCGATGTCGGCGGAGTACGTGGCGTTGTGGGGGATCCGCGTCTGCGCGCCCGTGGCGAGGGCCCACGTCGCGCCCGGGGCGACCTTGTCGCTCAGCGGGGCGAGCGGGCCGGAGGCGAGACGCAGGTGCACGGTCACCGACTCGGGCACCGTCCCGGGGTTGAAGACGTCGATTTCCGCGGAGCCGCCCGCCACGTCCTGGCTCTGGGGGATGTACCAGTGCGACAGCGGGTGCGCGGCGCCCGGCACCAGGGCGAGGCCGGCGGAGGATCCCGAGAACCCCTGCACCTCGGACGCCACCACACGCCCCGTCCTGGTGGCGACGACGGTGCTCACCGTCGACACGTTCTGCACCTCGGACGCCACGTTCTCCACCTGGACCTGTCCCGACTGCAGCACGATCCCCTGGTAGTTGATGGGATGGACGGCGCCCCTCGGCGTCATGAAGCTGAGGTCGACCACGACCGGCGTCGATGTCGGGTTGAGCAGCGAGATGTAGAGCGGGTCCGAGTTGGCGGTCGTGCCCCCGGGGAAGTACCAGTCGGCCGCCGTCGTGCTCTGGCACGGCGACTGGGACCAGCCCGACGAGCCGTGCACGACCTGGGTGGCGGCCACCCCGCCGCCGGAGATCGTCACCGTCTCGCCCTCCCACGACCCCGACGACAGCGCCGGGATGGACGGGGTCGCCACCCCGCGGGCCGGGATGGACACGGCCGTGTGCACCTCCGCGCCGGCATCGGTCACCGCGGTGATGGTCCCGTCCACGGTCCGGGCGGTCGTGTTGGTGAGGACGACGAAGCCGGGCGCCAGGCCCGAACCGGTCGACTGCCCCGTGCAGTACCAGGCGGACGACTCCGCGTCGGGGGCGGCGACCAGCGCGCTGGGCGCCGCCGGCGCGCTCACCGAGGGCGTGCCCCGGGCGCCGGCGGCGATGCCCACCCCGACCACCACCAGCACGACGAGGACCAGCACCAGCCACCGGCGCTCGGGCCTGTGGTGGGCGGGGCTCACGGCTCCCCCTCGTCGGTCGGCGGGAGGGTCGCGCCCGCGGTCGACGTCGCGGCCGACCGCCGCGGCCGGCCGATCAGTGCGGCGGCCAGGACGACCCAGGCGGCCAGCTCGAGCACGACCGCCAGGGGTACGTAGGGGAACTGCGAGAGCGAGAGGGACGCCCCGCCCGCGACGGCGGCGTACTGCGCCGCCCAGCCGAACGCCGGGCGCTGCGGCACGGTGCGGCCGTCGACGCTGAGCGTGAAGCTCCCGGCAGGTGCGTACCCGGCATAGAGGGTGCCGGCCGTGACGTGCCCGGTGGCCGGCCCGCCGCTCGACAGCGCACTGAGCACGGGCTGCCACCCCGCCACGTCGGCCGCACCCGGGTAGGACCACGTCTGCACCGGCGGGAGCGCAGCCGCCCGTTCCGCGGTCACCGGCATGTCCTCCCCGTTCTCGAACACCTGGACGCCGAGCTCGCCGGGCACGACCTGCATGTCGTCCTGTTCGAGGAGGTCGGTGTCGAGCCCGGCGGGCGGTGGGGCGCTGACCGACGGCGGCGCCGTGCCCACCATGGACGGCGCCACCCCGTCGAGGACCACCACGTAGCGCACGCCGGCGGGGGCGAGCAGCCGGCCCAGGTGCACGGTCCCGCCCGACACCGCCAGTCGGACGGCGTCGGCCACGAGCCCGGCGGGTCCGGGGCCGGCGGGGGTGAACACCTGCGCCGAGTCGGGCAGGCCCTCGGGCGTCAGCGCGAAGGCCAGGCCCTGCTGCACCGTCCAGCCGCCGGCGGGCAACGCCCTCGGGTCGCCCAGCCACAGGACCCGCGTCACGCCGGTGCTGCTCGGATGGCTCAGGAAGGCGAGCGGCTGCTCCACCCCCTGGGACGGGAGGTCCCAGCGCCCGCCGGCTGCACCGCCCACGACCGGGAGGAGGCCGAGCGCGACGAAGACGAGGGCGGCGACGCTCATCACCTGGCGCCACCCGAACTCGCGGCCGGTCAGGTCGTTCTCGAAGGCGGAGATGCCGAGGCCGACGCAGGCGGCGACGGCGAGCGCGGCCGGTGCCAGGACCACCGACTCGGAAGGCGTGAAGGATCCCAGGTCGCCCCGCGACGCGGCGAGGGCGAGGCCCCATGACGCGCAGGCCATGACCCACAGGCGCGCCGCCCAGACCAACCTGGTCCCCCGGCCCAGGACGAGGGGGAGGGCCGCCGCCACCACGAGGAGCCACACGATGGGCGAGCGGGCGGCCGGGCCGATGGCGAAGCGGAGGACCTCGCCCCAGTCCGGGGCGTTGGCCCCCGCGATCGGCAGGCCGAAGATCGCCACCGACGCCTTCCCCGCCAGCACCGTCCCGATCACCCAGGGAGCGGTCAGCACCAGTGCCACGCCGATCGACTCCGCCGCCACGACCAGGACCCGCCAGCGGGCGTCGCGCGACCCGACGAGCACCGAGCCCACTGCCCACGCGAGCGCGGTGACGATGACGAGCGGGACGACGGCCGGAGCGAAGACCGACGCCACCGCGATCACGGCGCCGAGGATGGCGACCTGGCCCGCGGGGCGGCTGCGCCACTTCGGGCCGGGCTCCACCGCGTACGGCGCCACGCGTGCGGCCCGGGCCAGCCGGAGCGCGATGAACGGGAAGGCAGCGTAGGCGACCAGACCGTCCCAGCGTCCCGTGCCCAGCGCGCCGTAGGGCAGCGGGAGGCCGAGATAGCAGATGACGGCGATCACGCGTGCCCGGGGCGAGACGACGGGGCGCATGAAGCGCGAGACGCCCCAGGCGCCGAGGGGGATGCAGGCGAGCAGCAGGACCCTCTGCAGCGTGCCCATGGCGCCGAAGAGCACGGTGCCGGTGATGCCGACGATGCCGAAGGCGGGCGACGCAGGCGCGGTGGTGCCCACGCCGGCCGACTGCCAGCCCGAGAAGAAGTGATGCCAGCTGGCCGACCACGACGGGAGCGGGGCCAGCTGCCCCACGAGGGGCAGGGTCCCGAAGAACAGGTCGCGGGTGCCCACGGCGATCACCGCCAGCGCGACGACCATGGCCACCGCGCGCTGGTGCCCCGTGCTGAGCGGGACCGACCGGACCTTGCGGCCGAAGCGGTCCCGGCCGGCGCGCCGGCCCAGGTCGTCGAGCTCGTCGAAGTCGGTGTCCTCGCTGAAGGCCGACCCGACGCTGCCCGTGAGGACCGCCACCTCGGCGCGCTCGTCGTGCCCCTCCGCCCGCTCCCTCGAGACGGCGACGGCGTTGGCGGCTTCGAGGCCCTGGTGGGTGAGCCGGCTGAAGTAGCGCGACAGGCGCGCGCTGCCGCGCATCTGCAGGCGGCGCACCTCGGCATCGGGGAACAGGCGGTGCTCGGCCAGCTCGCCCCGCAGCAGAGAGATCTCGGTCAGCCGGCGGGCGTTCCACCTCCACGCGCCCATGACGGCGCGCACCCGGTCCCGGTCGCGCGAAAGCACCGCAACGATCACCTCGCCCAGGGCGAGCAGCGCGGCCTGGGGTAGCACCCGCACCAGGTGGATCCGGGTGTAGCACTTGAGCACGGCGCGCAGTTCGTGCCGTCGCTGGAGCATCTGCATGGTGACGGGGTGGCGTCCCCCGTCCACTCCGAGGACCGCCAGGGGCTCGAGGCCACCCGCCACGGCCTCGCGGTGTCGCACGCGCGCGTCGGGCGCGACGACCACGCGTGACCCCGCCACCTGACTGCGCCACGATAGGTCGAGGTCCTCCCCCATGGCCAGAATCCCGCCGTCGAAGCCCTTCAGCTCAGCGAAGAGGTCCGCGCGCACGAGGATGCACCCGCCGGGAGCGACGAACACGTCGCGCACGGCATCGTGCTGGCCGTGGTCGACCTCGCCCTCGACGATGCGGTCGACAACGGCGCCGGTCTTGTCGCAGCTCATCCCGACGTGCAGGAGGATGCTGGGGTCGTCCCAGTTGACGAACTTCGGGGACACCACGCCGGCATTGGAGCGGAACGACTCCTCCACCATCTTGTGGACGGCGTCGGGATCGAGCGCGACGTCGTCGTGGCAGAGCAGGAAGAAGGCCGCTCCCTCCACCATGGAGAGCACCTCGTTGGAGGCGGCGGCGTAGCCGGGCCGCCCGTCCAGGTGCCGCACGAAGGCATCCGGCAGGAAGCGCCCGACCCGGTCGGTGACCCCCGCGCCGTCATCACCGATGGAGAGGACCAGGACCGAGAGCTCCCCGTAGTCCTGCGCGGCCAGGGAGGAGAGCGCCTCCTCGAACCAGGGCCCGGGATCGGTCGTGACCATGACGGCGACCACGGCCGGCACTTGGGCGTCCATCAGGTGCCAGAGGCTATCCGGTTCAGGATCGGTCCCTCAGGCACGGAATTCACCCCCCGCTGCTTGCTACTGTTTAACAAAGGTGATACTCTTGTACACGAACGCAGAGGTCTGGCCGGCGGGCCGCTGCGAGCGGCTCTTCGGAGTGAACCGACTAGACAGGAGGCTCTCATGCCTGACGTAACCACCAACATCACCACGCTTTCCAAGGGTGTCACCGACCTGGCCCGGGACGCGGCGTACGTCGCCGTCGGCCTCGGCGTGCTGGGCTACCAGCGGGCCCAGGTGCAGCGGGTCGAACTGCAGAACCGCCTGTCCCAGGACATGGCGCTGGACCAGCGCATCGACGAAGTGCGCCACGGCGTCGCCAAGGGGATGCAGCACTTCGACGACCTGGCCGAGTCAGCCACGCAGTTCGTCGAGACCACCCTTCAGCCGCTCGAGGACAAGCTGCCCGCCACGGTCACGCAGCTGACCGCGAAGGCCCGGGAGCAGGCCCGCGAGGTCCGGACCCAGATCCGCCAGCTCGTCAGCGCCTGAGTCCACCCCGCGTCACGAACGCCGACAGCGCTCGCCCTCAGCCCGCCTCCCAGGAGGCCAGGACGTCGGCGAGCGTTGTCGCGAGCGGGATGACCGGCTGCCATCCGATCGCGTCGCGCAACTTGCTCGCGTCACCGCGGAGCACCGGCACGTCGACCGGGCGCACCAGCTCGGGGTCGGTCTCGAACGTCAGGTCCGCGCCGGCCAGCTCCAGGAGCTGCGCGGCGACCTCGGACATGGCGACGTCGCGACCCGAGCACACGTTGTAGATCTCGCCGGGCACGTCCCGCTCCATCAGCAGGCGGTAGGCCGCCACGACGTCACGCACGTCGGTGAAGTCCCGCCGGGTGGTCAGCGTCCCCACCTTCAGGGCGTGGGCGCCCGAGCGACGGGCGTCGACGATCCGCTTGGCCAGGGCCGGCACAAAGAAGTTGGGGGACTGGCCGGGGCCGATGTGGTTGAACGGCCGCACCACCGTGACGGGCTGCCCGTACCCCCGCCAGGCCTGCAGGGCCACGTCCTCCGCCGCGAGCTTGCTCGCCGCGTAGGGGCTGGCGGGGGCCGTCGGTGTGTCCTCCCCCAGCGGGAGCTGGCCCGGGTCGACGACGCCGTACACCTCGGCCGAGCTCACGATCAGGACGCGGGGGCCCGCCGGCAGCGTGCGGGCGGCGGCCAGGATCTCCGCGGTACCCAGGACGTTGACCCGGAGCACCCGGCTCGGGTCGGCCCAGCTCTCGCCCACGTGGGTCATCGCGGCCAGGTGGTAGATCGCATCGGGCACGACGTCGGCCATGACCCGGCGTACCGCTGCGCCGTCTGCGACGTCCGTCTCGATGTCGATGACGGCGACCTCGTCCCCTCGATCCTTGAGGTGCGCGGCGAGCCACTGGCCCACGAAGCCCTTGCCGCCGGTGATGAGCGCGCGCATCCGCGAACCCTACTGCCGGCCCGCCGCGGCCACCGCATAGGCGTGCATGTGCTGTGCCACGCTCGCCTCCCACGTGTGCTCCCCCGCCACGGTGATGCCGAGTGCCCGGCGCCCGGTCCCGCTCCCCTCCTGGAGCGCCGTCCCGAGTGCTCCGGCCAGTGCAGAGACGTCCCCCGGCGGCACCAGGAGGGCCGCCCCCCGAGCCACCTCGGCCATCGCCGTCCCCTCCGTGGTCACGAGCGGGGCACCGCAGGCCAAGGCCTCCAGCGCGGGCAACCCGAATCCCTCCTCGAGTGCCGGGTACGCCACCACCGAGGCCTGCCGGAGCAGGGCCGGCACTGCCTGGTCCGGGAGGTACCCGGTGCGCACGATCCTCTCGGGGTGGCGGGCCGCCGCCAGGGCGCGCTCGGTCTCGGCCATCCCCCACCCGGGCTGTCCCCCGAGCACCAGCACGGGGTCGGGTAGGGAGTCGGCGAGCAGGTCGAACGCGGCCACGAGCGGCGCCACGCCCTTGCGAGGCTCCAGCGTGCCGACGAAGGCCACCAGCGGCCGGTCGGCGGGCACGCCCTGCGCGCGCAGCTCGGCCCGGTCCGCACCCTCCGAGGGCTCGGTGGTCGAGAACCGGCGGTGGTCGACGCCGTGCGGCGCGACGACGACCGGCGCCCGCACCTCACAGGACTCCTGCAGCCGGTCTGCGGTCACCTGGCTGACGCAGATCAGGACGCCGGCGTGGCGGGCGGCGCGGCGGATGGCCCGGCGGAAGAAGGCCGCCTTGGACCGGAGGTGCCACTCGGGGTGGTCGAAGAACGTGCAGTCGTGGATCGTGACCGCGCACGGCACGGGCGACCGCGCCGGCATCGTGTAGTGGGGCCCGTGATGGACCCGCACGTCGAGGGAGCGCAGCACGGAGGACAGGCCGAGCTGCTCGAACGCGAGTCGGCCCGGCCGCGAGCCGGGGACCGCGCCGCGCACCGCCGCGCCGGAGGCCAGGGCACTCCAGCGTTCCTCGTCGCCACGGCGAGCGATCAGGGTCAGGTCCACGTCATCCCGCGCCGAGAGACCATTCGCCAGGGCCATCGTGTAGTAGCCCGCACCCCCGGGGTGCAGCGGCACGGCCGAGACGTCGAGCGCGAGACCGAACGGGGAAGTCACTGCAGCGACCTCCACAGGGCGATGTGCTCGCGCGCCGCGGTCCCCCAGGTCCGCGTCAGCGCGTGCGCGGACCCCCGCGCCGCGAGGTCGGCACGCAGCGCGTCGTCGGTGAGGACTGCCGCGAGCCCGGCCGCGATGTCGTCGACGTCGAGCGGGTCGACGATGCGGGCCGGCGCCGGCCCCTCCTCGCCCAGGTCGTGGACGCTCGGCACCTCGTCGGCCACCACCGACGGCGTCCCGACCCGCATGGCCTCGAGCGGCGGCAGCCCGTAACCCTCGGTCAGCGGCACGTACGCGAAGGCGCGCGCACGCCGGTAGAGCTCCGCGAGCACGGGTCCGGACACGGAGCCCGTGAACACGATGCCGTCGGTCTCCTGGCGCGTGGACGGCTCCGGACCCCAGCCGGCTGGGCCCACGATCACCAGGGGCCACGGTGCCGGCAGCGACGGGCGCACGCGGTGGAACGCACGCACGAGGCGGTCCACGTTCTTACGGGGCTCGAGCGTGCCGACGCTCAGCAGGAACTCGCCGGACACCCCCAGGCGCCCGAGGAGCTCGTCCGTCGCGGCCGGGTCGGGATCCGGGAGGTGGTCGGCACCGCCCCGCACGACGGTGATCCGCCCTCCGTCGACGCCGAACGCCTCCAGGTCTGCGGCGACCAGCCGGGACGGGACGATGAGCGCCGCGCCGCCTTCGCGCGCCCGGACCAACGCGAACTCGTGCCACCGCCTCCCCCGCGGCGTCGTGGCCTCGGGGTGGCGGCGCCAGGCGACGTCGTGGACCGTGACCACAAGGCGGCTCCGGCTGGACCGCCGCAGCGTGGGCGCCGCCAACGAGACCGAGTGCACGATGTCGAAGCCCGGGGGGGCATGGCGCAACCCATGGTCCCATGCCCGCGTCAGGAGCGGGCCCGGGAGCCACGAGGCGATGACCGGTTTGCCGAACGCGGCGAGCGGGTCGTGGGCCCGGCGGCCCGGGGCCCGGCTGGCCAGGAGCGTCACGTCGACCGGGTCACCCTCCCGGGAGCGCTCCGCCAGCCCGCCGAGGAGGCCCCTGGCGTAGGCGCCGATGCCGCCCGGCACCTGGCGCCGGAGCTGCTCGACGGCGAGGAGCACTGACGGCGGCGGGCCCTCAGTCACGCCTGCCGCCCGCCGCGTCGCGGTAGAGGTCCTCGAGGCCGGCACCGCACCGCTCCCACGAGAACCGGGCGGACCAGGTGGCGCCCGCCGCGATGAGCCTGGCGCGCAGGGCCTCGTCCGCCAGGCACGAGTCGAGCGCGTCGACGAGCGCGTCGTGGTCGCCAGGTTCCACCATCAGGGCGCCGTCCCCGAGAACCTCGGGCAGCGAACCGGCACGGCTGGCCACCACCGGCACGCCGGCCCGCATGGCCTGCAACGGCGGGAAGCCGAACCCCTCGTAGAGCGACGGGTAGGCCAGGACGGCGGCCCGGCCGAGCAGCGCGGCCAGGTCGGGCGCCTCGACCCACCCCGTCCGGACGATCCTCTCGCGGGCCGCCGATACGGCGACCGCCGACGCCAACGCCTCCTCGCCCCACCCGGGTGGGCCGGCGAGCACGAGCGAGACGTCGCCGTGTCGAACAGCCACCTCGCCGAACGCCCGCACCAGGCCGGGCAGGTCCTTGCGGGGCTCCGCGGTCCCGACCGCGAGGCAGAAGCGCCCGGTCCCCGGGGGCAGCAGCCGGCCGACCGTGCTGGCGGCCTCAGCGGCGGTGACGGGAGGCAGATCCGGGATGCCAGGCGCCACCACCCGCACGCGGGCGGGGTCGGCACCGAACGCCTCGCTGACCTCACCGGCGACGAAGGCGGAGTCGGCGTGGACCCATGCGCCGCGTCCGAGGGCGCGGCGGATCAGCCCGGGATAGGCCAGGGTCGCCGCGTTGCACAGCTCGGGATGATGGAGCGGGGTCAGGTCGTGCACCGAGACGACGGCCGCGGCGTGTCCGGTCGGCGGGACCACGAAGTTCGTGCCGTGCACGACGTCGGCCGCGCCGATGAACCACTCCACCGGCGGGACGTCGCCGCGCCCCCACAGCGCGTGCAGCGGCCGGGCCGGCATCGGCCATTGGTGCGCAGCGACACCGGCCGGGAGGTGGGCGTCGATGAGGTGGCGCCGGCGCCAGCTCACGGCGTAGGCACGCACATCGATGCCAGGGCGCCCCGCCAATGCAGCGAGCGCGCCCTGGCAGAAGGCCCCGATGCCGGTGGGCAGACCGAGAAGCGGCGTCGCATCGAGCGCGACGCGAAGGCGCGTCGGCTCTGCGCCCCGGGACGTGTCGACGCGGCTCAGGTCGTGATCGCCCCGTCGATGGAGAGGATCGCGCCCGTCACGTAATCCGCCTCGTGCGACCCGAGGTAGGCGAAGGCCCCGGCGATCTCGTGCGGGTAGGCGAAGCCGATCGGGGACATCAGCCGCTCGATGAGCTTCCAGTCGGCATCCTCGGGCGGGCCGAAGTTGTGGATGATGGGCGTGTCCACGCCACCGGGAGCAACGCCGTTCACGCGGACGCCGCGCGCCATGTACTCGACGGCGAGCGCCATGGTGAGCAGCCTCACACCACCCTTCGACGCGCAGTAGGCCGCCGAGTACGGCTGGCCCTTCATGCCCGCCGTCGACACGGTGTTCACGATGGCGCCGCCGTGCTCGATCATGCCCGGCAGCACGGCACGGCACATGAGGAACGTCCCCGTCAGGTTGACGGCGATGATCTTGTCCCAGCCGCTCAGTGACTGCTCGGGCGTGTGGGAGAAGCCGCCGATGCCGGCGATGTTGCACAGGTTGGTGATGTGCCCGAGCTCCTCGCGCGCCTGGGACACCGCAGCGGCGACCGCATCCTCGTCGGTGACGTCACAGCGCACAGAGATGGCGCACCCTCCCGCATCAGCGGCCTCCCGGTTGATTTCGGATGCCACCGAGTCGATGGCGTCCTCGGCCAGGTCGAGGCAGGCCACCGCGGCACCTTCGGCGGCGAGGCGCCGAGCCGTGGCACGCCCGATACCGGACCCGGCCCCGGTCACCACCGCCACGTGCCCGGTGTAGCGGCCGGGTGTGATCGCCTCGGGGGCGGTCCCCCGGTTGGGGTCGGACTCCCCGACTCTCGTAGTGGGGCTCATGCACGCTCCTCCTCATCGGCCTCTCCGATGGGGCCACTGCCTAGCACCCCGGAGGCCGGGCGACGATTCCGCCCCAGGAGCGAACGCCGCTCCTCGGCCCCCTGTGCGGCCACGGCGGCGAGCCGGCCCGGGTCGACCTTCATCATCGGGGTCAGCGGCAGCTCGTCGACGACCACCAGTGCGTCTGGAGCCTTGTAGTCCGACAGCGTCCGGGAGCAGTGCTCGCGCAACGCGTCCAGCTCCGGCGCCGCACCGGCCTCGGCCACCACGACGGCCACACCGATTTCGCCGAGGACCTCGTCGGGCACGCCGACGACCGCGGCCCGGGCGACCCCGGGATGCGACGAGAGGGCCTCCTCCACCTCGGCCGGGTACACGTTGTAGCCACCCCGGATGTAGCGCTCGTGGGCCCGGCCCGACAGCTGGAGGTTCCCCTCAGGGGTGAGCCGCCCGAAGTCACCCGTGGTCAGCCAGCCGTCGGGTGCGAGGACTGACGCGGTGGCCTCCGCGTCGAGCAGCTCGTCAACGGTCCGCCCCCGGCCCGGTCCGCGCCCCCAGTACCCGCGCATCGTCGCCGCGGAGCGCAGCTTCACCCGGCCGACCGACCCGGCGGGAACGGGCCGTCCCTCGTCGTCGACGATCGCGAGCTCGACCCCGGCGACCGGCCGCCCGACGGTGGTCGCCACCTCCTCGTCGGACGACGCCAGCGTGGTGCCGGTCCCGAGAGACGACTCGGTCGACGTGTAGCGCACCACGACGGGGACGCCGAAACGGCGGCGCACCTCGGCGACCATGGACGCCGTCATGCGCGCCGCGCCGGTCCCGGCAACGCGCAGCGCACCCAGGTCGGCGCGCCCGAGCTCCTCGCTGGCCAGCATGAGCGCCCACTGCGTGGGCACGCCCTGGCCCACGGTCACCCGCTCGTCCGTCAAGATACGGACGGCATCGTCGGCCCGCCACGGAGTGGGCGTGATGATCGTCGTCACGGCATTGGCGATTTCGTCCCACGCCCGCGTCATGTAGCCGACGTGCGCGAACGGAAGCGGCGACAGCCGGCGGTCACCAGGCTGGCTCAGCACGTCGGTACCCCGGGCCACCGCGGCCAGGTTGGCGTGGTCGAAGACGGCCCCCTTGGGCTTGCCCGTGGTCCCGCTGGTCCAGACCACGGCCACCGGGTCGTCGGGAGCGAGCTCGGGCCACTCCCGCGGCGGTTCGCCCCCCCACGACGCCCGGACCTCGGCGCGCTCCGCCACGGCCACGGCATCGGGCAGCGGCGCCGCCTCGCGGTCCGCCACCAGGAGCACCGGCGCCGCCCGCTCCACGATGGAGGCCACCTCGCCGGCGCCCATGCGGGGGTTGATCCCCGAGGTGATGGCGCCCAGCCGCAGCAGTGCGGCGTAGAGCACGGCGTACTCGATGCACGACGGCAGGAGCAGGCACACGACGTCCCCCTTGGCGACGCCGCGACGGGCCAGGTAGCCCGCCACCCCGTCGGCGGCACGGTCCCACTCGGCAAAGGTGAGGGAGCGACGCTCCGCGCGCCCGGCGGGCTCCACGTAGGCCTCGACCTGGCCGTTGACCCGGGCCGCCTCCCGCAGAACCGACACGACGGTCCCGTGCCGATCCGATGGGATGCGCTCTGGCATGGCGGGCGGCGATGGTACCAGGGGCCGCCGGAAGGACCCCCGGCCCGACGCTCCTATGCTCGCACCGTGCTGGTGGCCCTGTGCGGCGGCGTCGGGGCCGCCCGGATGCTCTCGGGGCTCGTGCGCGTCGTGCCACCGGACGACATCACCGCCATTGTCAACGTCGGCGACGACATGGTCCTACACGGCCTGCACATCAGCCCCGACCTGGACACCGTCACCTACACCCTGGCCGGCATGGACAACCGCGACGCCGGCTGGGGCGTGGCCGGTGAGAGCTGGGCGGTCATGGACGAGCTGGGCCGACTCGGTGGCGAGGACTGGTTCCGGCTCGGCGACCGCGACCTGGCGACGCATCTGTTCCGGACCGGCCGGCTGCGCGGGGGCGAGACGCTGAGCTCGGTGACGGCGGAGCTGTGCCGCCGGCGCGGCATCGCGGTGCGGTTGCTGCCCGTGACCGACGACCCGCTGCGCACCCGGGTCACCCTGGCCGAGGCGAGTTCGCTGGGCCCGGCCGGGACCGAGGTCGGCTTCCAGGACTACTTCGTCCGCCTCCACCACGACGTGGCGGTCAACGGCGTCCGGTTCGAGGGAGCCAGCGCCGCCCGTCCCTCCCCGGGCGTCACGGAGTCCCTCGAACAGGCGGACACGATCGTCGTGTGCCCCTCCAACCCTGTCGTCTCCATCGGGCCCGTGCTCGCCGTGCCCGGTGTGCGCGAGATCCTGGCCACCCGGCGGGCACGGGTCGTGGCGGTCTCACCGATCATCGCCGGCGCCGCCCTCAGGGGCCCCGCCGACCGGCTCATGGCCGAGCTCGGGACCGAGGCGTCCGTGGTGGGCGTGGCCCGCCTGTACGCGCCGTGGGCCGGCACGCTCGTCGTGGACACCGCCGACGCGGAGCGCGCCGCCGACGTGGAGGCCGAGGGGGTCCGCTGCATCGTGACCCCCACCGTGATGAGCTCACCGGAGCGGGCGGCCGAGCTCGCCCGGGTGGTGGTCGATGCCGCAGTCTGACGGTGTGCTCGTGCTCCCGGTGCCCGGCATCGGCGAGGTGGTGCCCGGCACCGACCTGGCGGGGCTCATCGCTGGTGCCGTGGCGCCGGTGCGGCCGGAGGGGCCGGCGTTGCTCGCCGGCGACGTCGTCGTGGTCACGCAGAAGATCGTGTCGAAGGCCGAGGGAAAGCTGGTCCCGATCAACCACGCCGACGCCGGCGCCAAATTGGCGCTGGTGGAACGGGAGTCGGTGCGTGTCCTGCGGCGCCGGGGCGACCTCGTGATCACCGAGACCAGGCACGGCTTCATCTGTGCCAATGCCGGGGTCGACCTGTCCAACGTGGTCGACGGGACGGCTGCGCTCCTCCCCGACGACCCCGATCGCTCGGCGCGGGGGATCCGGGCCGGCCTGCGCAACGCCCTCGGCGTCGACGTGGGGGTCATCGTCTCCGACACGTTCGGCCGAGCCTGGCGGCGCGGCGTCACCGACGTGGCCATCGGGTGCGCGGGGGTGGCCGCCGTGCTCGACCTGAAGGGCACCCGCGATGCAGGCGGCCGCGAACTCGTCGCCACCGAGATCTGCGTCGCCGACGAACTGGCCTCCGCCGCCGAGCTCGTCATGGGCAAGGACCGCGGCATCCCGGTCGCCATCGTGCGCGGCGTCCCGTCCGAGTGGCTCCGCCCCGCCTCGGTCCGGGCCGAGATCATCCGGCCGCCTGAGGAGGACCTGTTCCGCTGAGCCAGCTCAGCCGAGCTGCGCGCCCACGAACTCGAGCACGGCGCGCGTCCCGTCGGCCAGGTCGGTCCATGGCCGCCACCCGAGCTGGATGGCGGCCCGCTCGATGTCGAGGCTCGAGCGCTGCAGCTCGCCCGGGCGCAGCGGCGCCGTCACCCGCGTCACCTCGATACCGGACTGCCGCGTCATGGTGTCGAGCACCTCGTTGACCGACGTCTCGCGCCCCGTCCCGACGTTGCAGACGAGGCCTCCCCCGCGGGTGGCGGCCCGCACGAACGCGTCGACGACGTCGTCGACGAAGACGAAGTCCCTCGTCTGCTCGCCGTCGCCGAAAACGGTCACGGGCTCGCCCTGCAGGATGCGCTCGGCGAAGATGGCGACAACGCCCGCCTCGCCGTGGGGGTTCTGGCGGGGCCCGTAGACGTTGCCGAGGGCCAGCGCGCAAAACTCGAGCGCGTGCAGCTCCCGGTAGGCCACCAGGTAGTCGATCACCGCCTTCTTGGAGACGCCGTAGGGCGACAGCGGCTGATGGGCGTGCGCCTCACGCACGGGGAGGTCCTCGGGGGTCGGCTCGCCGTAGAGCGTGCCGCCGCTGGCGGCGAAGACGACGCGCTCGGTTTCCGCCCGGCGCGCGCCCTCCAGGATGTTGAGCGAGCCGACGATGTTGACCGTGGCATCGAAGGCCGGCCGGGCCACCGAGACCCGGACATCGGCCTGCGCAGCCAGATGGAACACGAGTTCCGGGCGCCGTCGGGCCATGAGCTCGACGACACCCGGCGCGGTGATGTCGAGATGGTGGATGGTCAGTGCCCGGCCCGCGCTGCCGCGCGCCTCGGCGAGGTTCGACAGGGAGCCCGTCGAGAAGTCGTCGACGACGTCGACCTCGTGCCCCTCGACAAGCAGGCGATCGACCAGGTTGGAGCCGATGAACCCGGCGCCTCCCGTCACGAGCGTGCGCATGAGACTTCTTAGCCCGCGACCCGCTCGCCGTCGACCAGTGTCCCCGAGGAGACCACCGCGTCGGCGCCGAGCACGGAGACCGGCCGCACGTCGCCCCGCTGGCCGACGATGGACCGGGGGCCCATCACCGAGCCGGCCACCTTGGCGTCTGCGGCGACGTGGCAGCCCTCCATGAGGACCGAGTCCACGACCAGCGCGCCGGCGGAGACGACCGAACCGGGTCCGAGGATGCTGCGCTCGACCCGGGCGCCGGCTTCGACGATGCATCCGGCGAAGACGACCGCCGGGCCCACCACCTCGCCCTCGATGTCGCTCTCCCCCTCCACGAGGACACCCTTGCCCCGGTCCCCGAGCCCGGGGGCCACCACGGGACCGCGCTTGCCGTTGACGTAGTCGAAATTGGCCTCCAGATAGGCCGAGGGGGTGCCCGTGTCGAGCCAGTAGCCATCGTCGGAGCGTGCATAGAGCCCCCCGTCGCGCACCATGGCGGGGAACGTCTCCCGTTCGATCGACACCCGACCGCCCTCGGGGATCCTGTCCAGGACCGAGGCCTCGAGCACGTAGGTCCCGGCGTTGATCTCGTTGGTGGGCGCCTCGTCGCGGGGCGGCTTCTCCACGAAGGCGATCACCCTGCCCTCGTCATCGGTGGGCACGACGCCGAACGCGGAGGGGTCGGCGACGGGGTGCAGGGCGATCGTGCCCTCGGCCCCCCGCTCGCGGTGGAAGGCCACCAGGCTGGTCAGGTCGAGGTCGGTCAGCACGTCGCCGTTGACCACCACGAAGGTCTCGCCGATGCCGGCGAACTTCGCGGCGAAGCGGACCGCCCCGGCCGTGTCCAGGGGCTCGGGCTCGACGGCGTAGGTCAGCCGCACCCCGGAGGCACGCCCGTCGGGATAGGCCTGCATGAAGGCGTCGGGCAGGTAGCCCAGGGACAGGACCGCCTCGTCGACGCCGTGCGAGGAGAGCTGCGCGAGCACGCGCTCGATCATCGGGATCCCGACGATGGGGAGCATCTGCTTGGGCGAGGAGAGCGTCAGGGGACGCAACCTCGTACCCTCGCCGCCGACGAGGACGACCGCTTTCATTACTTCGTCGTCGTTGTTGACGAGGGCTTCGTCGTCGTGGTCGCCGGTGCGCTCGTCGTGGTCGTCGTCGCCCCTGCCGCGGTCGTCGGCGTCTGCATGTGCACCGTCGTCGTAGTCACGCCCGGCGTCGTGGTCGTCGTGGCGACGGGCTGGGTCCCGGTGAGGACCTGGAGGAGTGGGGCGATGGCCGACGTCGGCTTGGGCAGCGAGGTGTTGGCCGGCACGAAGCCCACGGTGATGAGCTGGCGGTCGACGAACTTGAGGTCCGCGGGCTTCACGGTCGTCAGGCCACCGGCCTGCTCCAGCTCGCCGTTCTTCCCGGTCTTGGTCGTCAGCACCCACCAACGGGCCTCCACCTCACCGGCCTTGCCGGCGTCGGGGGTACCCGTCCCGCACTTCTCGCCGTTCGTGTACAGGGGCACCTTGTCGGACGGGTACTTCAGGGAGGTGTTCGTCAGGGTCAGGCCCGCGTACCCCTCGGCGAACTTGCCCAGCGTTGCGTTGTTGCCGGCCTCGCTGGCGCTCTTGGGCGCGATCTGCAGGACGCCGTTCCCCGAACTCGTCAGGCCCGTGGTCGCGCTGGTCGGCGAGGCGGCCAAGGCCGGCTGCATCGTCCCGCAGATGTCGAAGGCCAGGGCGGCGTGCCACGTCGTGGTCGTCGTCGGCTCGACCACGGCGGGGGTCTGGTCGTAGTGGTACTTGGCGAAAGCGATGGAACCGAGTCCGACCAGGACGATCACCACGAGCGCGGCGTACCAGTTCACCGGCATCTGCCCGCGATAGGTCGTGCCGCCTCCTGTTGCGGCGGCGCGGGCGACCGATTTCCCTGAGGAGCTTCTCGCCATGGCGGGACGCAACCCTACAGCCTGGCGGGCTGCTCCTCGGCGACAGGCAGCCCGTCCAGCAGGCCACGGTAGAGGTCGGTCGTCTCGGGATGGAGGCAGTCCAGCCGTGCCCCGTCCCACCCTCCCACCTGGGGTGACTCCGCTTGGCTGCCGCCCGCCTCCCCCGCCAGGGTGAGCAGCTCGGCCATCGTCGAGCGCAACCCGACCCGGTTGCCCTGGGCCACGGTGGCGCGCAACAACGCGCGGTACAGACGCTCGTCGTAGGGGCTCACCCTGAGCGCCTGGCGGACCATCCATGCGGCCTCGTTCCCGAGTCCGCGCCCCATGCACGCATCGGCCCCGCGCAACGCGGTGCGCACCACCAGCGATTCGATATGCGACTGGGTGCCGTCGAACACGGCCCAGTCGGCGCGGTGCAGACCGGCAAAGAGGGGGCCCCGGACCAACTGCATGGCCTCGAAGAGCCGGTCCGGGTGGTCCGAGGCGGACAACGAGCCGAAGCGTTCGACGTCGGTGGCGACCGAGTCGCCGAGACGAAGGTCACACCCACGGGGAAGGTGGAGGGTGTCGTCCGGAGCCCGGCCCAACGCCCGCCGGGCGTCAGACGAGGTCGAGTGCACGGTGGGCAGGGCGACGGGCCGGTCGGGCCAGATCGCCAACGCCCACTCCGCGTGACGGACCCCGCCCCGGTGGAAGGCCAGGTACACCACGAGCTCGAGGGCAGCCGAGCGGTGGAAGGGCTCCGCGGCACCGCGGACGGTGACCGGGCCGAGGACCGCGACTTCGACGCCGTCGTGGGGCACGCGGGGGAACGGTCCGTGGTGCCCTGCCGTGGGGGCGGAGGGATTCGAACCCTCACTGGGGACGTTTTAAGCGCCCTGCCTCTGCCAGTTGGGCTACGCCCCCGGGACACACCATTCTTCACCGACGCGGGCACCGGTATGACGCATGGGCCACGGGCGACGGCGATCAGCCGGGCACGGCGGAGACGAGGGGGCGATGCCGCTCCAGGACCGCCAATTCGGCGTCGCGCGGTGCGTCGACCAGCTCGGTGTGCGCTCCGAAGATCATGGTGGCTCGACCTTCGGGGTTCCAGGGACGCCATTCACCGATGCCTTCGTGCGTGGGGCTCCCACTCCCCGCGAAGGCGAGCCACGCCCTCTGCATCTGGTCGGAGAGCGACTGGACGGCCGGGCCTGCGCCGGAGAACATCTGCACCACCGGGAGGTGCACGGCTCCGAAGACGAAGGGGAGCTCCAGGGCGTGACACGCTCCGAGCATCCCGCCGAACGCAGGGGACTCCCAGTCGAACAGGTAGACGAAAGTGCGTGAGCCGTGTGCCGCGTGTGTCGCGGCGAGCTGGAGGCTGGGCCAGCGGAAGACGACGTCGGTCCCGACGGCCACCCAGATGTCCTTGGCGTCCACCGGCTCTTCGCGGGCGCCCCGGGCCGCCCTGTACGCGTCGATCACCTCGCCGGCGGGCATGTCGGGTACGGCATTGGCGACCCAGCGCTGGACCCCTTCCTCGTCCAGCGCCATGAGCGCCGGGTTCCCGAGGCCGAAGAGGGTCAGCTCGTCCCGGTTGGTGCCGATCAGCAGGTCGATCCCGGCCGACGCGCCGTTGGCCACGGCGGCCAGTGGATCGTCGGGCAGGAAGACCCCGTCGACGACGGGCAGGAACGGCAGCGGGATCATGCCGGGGTCAGGACGCCGCCTCCCGATCTCCTCCGTGGCGGCGACGAGCTCGGAGGCCGGGATCTGCTCCAGCGACGCCCTGTCGCAGGACGCGATCCCCAGCACGGCAGCGAGGCGCTCCGCCGATCGCTCCGACTCCTCCACGGAGAGCACGTGCACCCCCCCGCTCTGCACCACGGCTCGGCGGAACAAGCCCGACGCGGCCGGCGTGCCGAGCAGGGTGGCCACGCTGAACCCTCCGGCAGACTCGCCGAAGATCGTGACGTTGTGGGCATCGCCGCCGAAGGCCGCGATGTTGCCGCGCACCCACGTCAGCGCGGCCAGTTGGTCGTGGATGCCCCAATTGCCGACCAGGCCATCCGGGTCGGCCAGGTTGCGGTGTCCGAGAAAGCCGAGTGCGCCGAGCCGGTAATTGATGGTCACCACGACGGCGTTGCCGTTGCGCACGAGGTTGCCGCCCCGGTAGAGGAACACCGATCCGCTGCCCGATGTGAAGCCGCCCCCGTGGATGAACACCATGACGGGCCTGCCCTCACCGGACGTGAGCGTGGGCGTCTCCGGCAAGTCGGGTGTCCAGACGTTGAGCGAGAGGCAGTCCTCGCTGTGCGGCTCGGACGCCTCGGGGTCCGAAGGGCTCGTGATGCCCGGTACGGAGGCCGATTGCGGAGCGATCGGCCCGAAGGTCGATGCATCGCGGACCTCGTCCCACGCCTCGGGGGGCTGTGGTGGTCGCCAGCGCAGCTCGCCAACCGGTGCCCGCGCATAGGGGATGCCGGAGAACGACCACAGGTCGCCGCGCCACACACCCCTCAGCCGTCCCTGAGCGATGGACACGACCCCCTCCATGTACGGCACCCTAGGGACGGTGGCCCACAGGGTCAATCGTGACGAAGGTGAACGGCACGCGAACAAGGGCTGCAACCCGACCGCAACGGCGGGATGCCGAATCTGCAACCACACAGCCGTTACGCTTTGCGACGTGGGTGCAGTGAATTGTCGGGGCACTGTCCGCAGGCGGACCCGTGTCGCCCGAGCGGCCGTCATCGCCGGGTTCCTTGGCACCTGGTTCTCGATTGCCGCCACGACCGGCGCCGGCGCCACCGGCACGTCAACCTCAACCACCCTTCCCGGGCCGGCACCAAACCAGTCGCAGATCAACGCGACGCAGTCGCAGGTCTCCCAGATAGAGGGGACGCTGACCCAGGAGGAGCAGCAGACGTCGATCCTCGACGACAAGTACAACACCGCGGTCCAGAACCTCCAGAACGCGCAGAGTGCGCTCCAGACCATCGGCACCAGCCTGGTCCACGCGAGATCGGCGGTCGACGTGGACAAGCGGATCGTCACGACCGACGCGGTCTCGGCGTACGTCTACGGGACACCCGAGACAGGGTTCGCCTCCTACTTCTCGTCGTCGGCGACGGACAACGAGGCCCGCAACCAGTACACCGACCAGATCGTCGGCAACCTCACCAGGGACGAGGTCGCGCTTCAGGACTCCGAGGCGCGCCTGCAGACCGAGGAGGTCCAGCAACAGACCGTGGCGGCTCAGGCCCAGCAGGAAGCGGCGCAGGCGAAGTCGTTGGCGCAGGCCAACGAGCAGGAGGCTGCGGCGACGAAGGCGACCCTGGGCCAGGTGCAGGGCCAGTTGGCCCAGCAGGTCGCGCAGGCCGCGATTCAAGAGGCCCAGCAGGAGGCCGCGGCAGCGGCCAAGGCCGCCAGCCAGGCGCAGCAACAGCAGGCCGCGGCCGCGGCGGAGGCAGCCGCCACGGTCGCCGGCGTGGTCGGTGGATCCTCGAGCGGGGCGGCGGCGACCGACGCGGCGAACCAGGCCTCCGGGACGACGGGGACGACGGGGCCGGTGAGCGGGTCGGCGTCCGGTAGCGGGGCAGGGGTGGCCGCGGTGCAGGCGGCGGTCTCGCAACTGGGCGTGCCGTACGTCTTCGGCGGCGAGCAGCCCGGTACGGGCTTCGACTGCTCGGGTCTGGTGCAGTGGGCCTGGGGGCAGGCCGGTGTGTCCATTCCGAGGACCACCGAGACGCAGTGGCCGGCCCTGCAGCACGTGTCGCTCGATGCCCTCGAGCCCGGTGACCTGCTCTTCTATTACAACCTCGATGGCGACAACCAGGTGGACCACGTCGTGATGTACGCCGGCTCGGGGCCGTACGGGACCGACACGGTCATTCAGGCCCCGTTCACCGGCTCGACGGTTTCGTACTCACCCATCTTCACCGAGGGCCTCATCGGGGCGGCGCGACCCTAATCGCCGTCGGCGGTCGCGACCCCAGGATCCACCAACCCGTGCGGTCGGTACGATGGCCCGATGGCCAGTGGGCGCCCGGTTGTCGGCGAGAAGAACCGATCAACGGCCATCGTCCCGATCCGCGTGCCCGCTGAGGACGACGACGAGCTGGATGATCCCCGTTTGTCCGACGTCGACGAGTGGGGTCGATCCGAACGGACCCGGGCCCTGACGCGAGCGATCTACGAGCCCATCTACTCGAAATGGTTCCGCGCCGAGTGGGAGGGGCTGGAGCGGATCCCGACCGAGGGCGGTGCCCTGCTCGTGGCCAATCACGCCGGGGCGATCCCCTCCGACGCGCCGGTGATCATGCACGGAATTGAGAAGGAGCTCGGTCGCCCCGTCTACGGACTGGCCGACTACTTCTTCAGGACGGTCCCGGTGGTGGGGACCCTGTGGGCG